>JAIEOG010000262.1 GCA_019750655.1 bacterium | reverse complement strand
ATGTCCGGCACCTGACTGCCGAAGCCTTGCTAGCCGCCGACGCGCTCGCTCCGGAAATCACCTTCGTTTGTGCGGACGTTTCCTTCATCTCTTTAGCGCTGCTTATCGAACCGATTCTACGGAGCGCGCCGAAAGCATACGATTGGCTTCTGCTTTTCAAACCACAGTTTGAAGTCGGCCCTGAGAATCTCGGCAAAGGGGGCCGGGTGCGCAACCCGGCAGCGGTCGACCGCGCGCTCGAAAGCTTTGACCAGTTCATGAAAGACCGCGGCTTTACACGCCCCAGCCCAGTGCTCGAATCCCCGCTTGCGGGGAAGAAGAGCGGCAACTTGGAGATCTTACTGCACTATGTCCACACTTAAGTCGGCCTCCTGGAAATTTCTGGTCGTCCCTTTGGTCCTAGGGCTTTTCTCCTGCGCTTCGCCGCGGGTGGCGCAAGACGCGCCCGCCCCCGTCACTCCGGGCGTACCCGTTCCGGAAGGCACCCCGGTGCCACCCACTTCCCCTCCGCGTTCGATCACCCTGGTCGTTGGGGGAACAGGGGTCGCGAGTTACGCCACTGTGGGGCTTTTGAAAAAGCTCCACGAAGAAGGCGTGGAGATTGAGCTCATCATCGCCACGGGTTGGCCGGCTGTTTTCGCTCTCGCCAATGGCTTTTTGCGTTCCATCCACGACTTGGAATGGTTCGCCACCCGCCTCGATCGCAAAGACTTCGAACGCATAGGCTCAGTGGACTTCCGGCGCGACCTCGATCCGCGCGAAGCGCTTAAAGGCATCATCCTGGATTCCTTCCCGCAGATGCTCATTAGCGAATCCCGCACGCCGGTCGTAATTTCCGCGACGAACACCGACTTGGGCGAGTTGGATGTCTATGGATCGGGCGAATGGAAAGAGCCGCTTCTCAAAACAGCTTCCGTCCCGGGCGTTTTCCGCCCCTTTCTAAGCGAGCGCGGCAGCGATTGGATGGCGGGAATTACGGGTTTAGACGTGCGCGAAGCGCTCCGCCGAGGCGCTACACATGTGGTCGCCATGGGGGCCTATAACGACTTTTTATCCTGGATAGTTCAGAAGGAAGAGGGTAACGATGCTGTTTCCCGGAGGCAGTACGCCTCCCAATTACGTAAATCGAACCAAGAAGCGATGAAACAGGCTGCCTATTCTATTGATATGGATCTCCGCCGCGCCCCCCTCGACTTTGGGGCCAAAAGAGCGGCGATCCTAGCCGGATATCGCGAAGGTGCCAAGCTTATCCGCAAACTGCGGGAGCCAGCGAGCTCTACCACGGCGAATTGACGAGGTAAGGGCCGTCCCCTACAACTGAAAGTTATAAAGACATGATGAAGGCATTTTCTTTTTTATTGGTTGGGGTGGGGTTTTTTCTGGCGGCTTGCTCAGAGCCGCCTCCGTTGCCGCAATTGCCTGGGCACCGGCAGCTCGCGGTCGAACGCATTCTTCTAGATGACAGCATCGATGCGACGGACGTGCGCCAGCTTTTCAAAGCTTTGAATGAATCCGGCTCGCTAGGCGGGCTCGCGCCTTGGATGGAGAACGCCAAGGACGAAGAGCTCAACACCTTGGGCCGTTTCATCACGCGTTTTGTTTACGAACCGGCTTATGACCGCAATGGCCTCGTCGGCCTCTTAGCGGAACGCATCCGCAACCGCAGCTTCTCTCAGGCTGTGGCGGGCAACCGCACTTGGTGCTCGGGCCCACAAGCCGGCGCGCTCTCCGAGCTCGCTTCGGCAGCCATGGGCTTTGACAAGCTAGTCGATGTCATCGAACGCGATATCGGCTTCCTGTCGCCGGACCTCGATCATTCGCTTCATGAACTCCAAGAAGAGTTTCAAAAATCGGCTCGGAACGAAGCCCCTGAAGAAAGCAGCGCCTGCGCCGAAGCCCCTAGCTTCAACTCGCACCAGATTGTCTCGGAATTTTCACGTCTGCTAGAAACCCCGGGCTTGAAGGGCCGTTGGGAAAGTCTTTGCGATGCGCTCTCACAGGGTTCTCCTGTAGAAGGCTTGCTGCACGCCGCACGGCTAGCGGACAAGAAGCAACATGGCCACGCCTTCGATGGTTTGAACAAGGGCCTCACGCGCCTTTTCACCCAGGCGCGCGATCCACAGAAAGGCCCGTTGCCGACGCAGTTTGATTCGCTGTCGGACCTGATTCTCGTGTTGAACGAGCCATCGGAAGAACTCTTCAAGGTTCTCCACGATGGATTGAAAGATTCTCCCGAGCTGATCCACCATATTGGGACGCTTGTGCAGCCCAACCCGGCGATGCGGATTCTCCCCTATTCCCCGGTGTACGTGCAGAGCATTTTCAGCTTGTTCCGCCACCAGATGAACGGCGGAGCGTTCACCCAAGAACAGTGGAAAGACCTCGCGAAAGCCGATGGCTCCGTCGAAGCACAGAATGCTCTACTGGGCTTCTTCGAGCTCGCGCTGGGCACTCACGAAACGTTTTATGGAGTGCAGCACTCGCCTGCACAGACGGATTACCTCATCTTCAATCTCCCGCTGTACCTGAACAACTATGCTTTAGCGCAATGGGTACAACACGCCCTTCACGCCAATGCCGGTGCTTTAGCGGGCGTTCCGGACGATCAACTCGTCGCAAAACTCTCGAGCTTGAAGCTCGATTTCCCGGAATGGGAATTGAAGTTTGCTGACTGGAAAGAAGTGAAACCGGGCGAGCGTGTTCTCGCTTTCGATTCCACTCGCCTGACTGCCCTTTCGGAGTTTGGCTACAAAGATTTCGCGGATCGCCTGCGCAAGAACGACCCCACGGGACTCGGCTCGATGCAGTACAAAGTCGCCGCATCGTCGGGCACTCTTTGGGATGGCATCCAAAAAGCCATGCTCGCGATCGACCAAGCGCGCCCCTACGCAGATGGCTCTTCGCTCCTGCGTGCGGCCATCTGGTCGTTGATCGACAATGGCCCCGATGGAAAAACTCCAAGCCTGCTGGAGCAGATGGAAAGCCCGAACCTTTTGCTTTCCGCGCACCGCCAGCTTTTTGCCATGAATCCCGCGACCGTGAAGAACATGACTTCGGCGTTTAATGGGATGGGCAGTGGCGATCTATCTCCTGAAAATCGCGACTTGCTCCTCGGTTTCTACCAAGGCAACTCCAAACTGACGAAGAAAGTGACGCGCATCCTCGATGGCGTTGGGGTTTTGAAAAGCCTGCAATCTGCTAACCCAGCAGATGGTTCTGCGTTCGACACTTACTTGCAGCTGATCCGCGAAACGGGCCCGCGTGAGTGGAAGGTGCTTGCGGAAGGCGCCGTCTTTGTCGCGGAATCGAAGATTTTCTCGATGGAAATGGGCGCGAACGGCATCCAGCCGCGCTACCCCGCAGCCTTCGAATGGCTCACACAATCCAGCACGGCTGGCTTATTGCGGACTCTTTCGGAGATCGAACCGGCGCGGCACCGCCCCGTGGCCGATTTCCTCCAGGCGATGTTTGAACAGCGCCGTGGCGCAAGTGGCAGCAAGCTGCATTGGGAATTCCTATCGGAGCTCTTGAAAAAGAGCCCGCGCGGCGCAGCAGCGCTCTTGGATACGTTGTTCTCCCAACAAGGGCAGGAGCTGCGTAAGGTTTTCACTCCGGAAGAACGCCAATGGGTCGTGAATTTCGTGGCCGAAGGCGCGTTCCGCGAACTCTGGCCTGTCATTAGTAAGGCGGCGAACTCGGGTATTTCCCGGGGCCAAAAGGGTGCTTGGCTTACCGAGCTCCGCCGTATGAGCCAGAGCGGTGGTTTGAAGACGGTGTTCCGGATGTTGGGCCTCATCAAGAATGAACGCATCCAGGCGATCTCGACTGTTCTTCAAGACTGGGAAAACACAGGGGAACTCGCTGCTTTCTTGGAAATGCTGGAGAACTTTCTGGAGTTAAACAGCACTACTTGAAATCTGGCCGCGAAATCACTATTTTGCGCCCATCAGTTCCCCCAAACCGAGGTGTCTAATGTTGCGCGGTGCATTGTTCCTTTCACTCTTTTTGTGCCCCCTAGTTGAGGCCACTACCATCCCGGCCGATGGGCCAGATTTGACCCTAATCGGCAGCGACTCCCCTCGCGTGTTTTTCGAAAGCAAAGGGACTGACGCAGCCTGCGTTTCGGACCTCTCCACGGCAAAAACGAATTACCGCAAAGGCTATGCGGAGCTTCAAAAGCTCAAAGCCGCCCGCACGACCCCTGTCGGCACGGAAGACGCGGCAATCGAAGCGAAATTCAAAGAAGTCGATGCGATCCGAGACAATGTCTTGGTGCTTCTGGAAAAATGCGGCGAGTGCTCCACGAATAAACTGACCACCTCTAAAGCAGGCCCAGGTCTGGAGTGGTTCATTTCGAACGGTTCTTGCCAGCTCCCTATTAAGGACAAAGCAGCGTTGAAAACGGCGTTTGATAAGGTCCGTGCCTCGCTGTTGCACACAGCGAACTACTCGAAAAAAGCCTTCCGCGGCTTCGATAACATCCTCGATTTCCAGATGATTGGTCCGGACATGAAGCCAGTCGGCAAAGACGTCCCCTTGCCGGAAACAGGTTTCAATCTGCTCATTAGCGTCCGCGGGCCAGGTGTCGCTCTCCAATATTTCATCGATGGCAGCTACAAGAGCTCTGCGGTCGACCCTTCGAAGCGTGTCGGAATGGAAGAAAACCAATTCGCCCTGGAATTCTCTAGCGCCGACGCTAACAGAATGGCCCAAGTGGCTTTCTCGGGCACCGTTAATGACTACACCGCAAGTGGCATCCCGGTCCCGATGACCGGCGTGCCCTTGGCGCAGGTGCAGGGCAAATGGTACCTAACCGACGACGGTTACATCCGCTACTACACGGCAGCGGTCATCCCGACGTTGATTATCCCGGCTTCCAAACGCCAGAAGATGTTGGACTTGGGCCGCAAGATTCTCATCGACAGCCTCTTTGACCTCTCCGAGCGTGCAGAGTGGGATTTAGCGGGGTCACCTACCCCGTGATAGAGCGCTACTCTCGCCCAGGAATGTCGGCACTCTGGTCGCAGGAATCACTCCTGCGCACGTGGTTGGACGTCGAAATCCTGGCCTGCGAAGGGTGGGCGAAGCTCGGTAAAATTCCGGCAGACGCGTTGGACGCGATCCGCGCCAAAGCACAATTCGATACCGAGAAAGTTCTCGAGCGCGAAAAAGAAACCAAGCACGATGTCGCGGCTTTTGTGTCCGTGGTGCAAGAAGCCGTCGGTGAAGCCGGGCGCTTTATCCACCTCGGCATGACGTCGAGCGATGTCGTCGACACCGCCTTTGCCTACCGCATGACCAAGTCTGCGGACTTGGTTCTGGGCGAATTGGATCGCGTGCTCGCCATCACCAAGAAGCGCGCCATCGCGGAAAAAGACATCCCCATGATGGGCCGCACCCACGGCATCCATGCCGAACCCACAACGATGGGCACAAAGTGGTTACTCTGGCACGACGCCTTCAAGCGCAGCCGCAAACGCTTAGTCGCTGCTCGGGAAGAAATCTCCGTCGGTAAGATCTCGGGCGCCGTGGGGAACTACGCTCACTTGCCTCCCGAAGTAGAACGCCACGTTTGCGAAAGCCTCGGCCTGCGGGTCGATACGCTTTCCACGCAGGTCATCACGCGCGATCGTTTCGCAGCCTATTTTAATGCTCTCGCTCTTTTGGCTTCCACGATTGAGATGGTCGGAACAGAAATCCGCCACCTCCAACGCACCGAAGTTTCCGAGGTGCGCGAAGGTTTCACCAAAGGCCAAAAGGGCTCGTCGGCGATGCCACACAAGCGCAATCCGATTTCCGCAGAGAACCTTTGCGGCTTAGCGCGCCTTTTGCGTTCGATGGCTTTTCCCGCTATGGAAAACGTGGCTCTCTGGCACGAGCGGGACATCAGCCATTCTTCGGTGGAGCGCGTGATTGGCGCGGATGCGAATATCCTGGCTGACTACATGCTAGCCCGCTTGGCTGGCGTTTTGGAAAACTTAGAAATCTTCCCGCAGCAGATGCTGGAAAACCTGAACCGCCTTCAGGGCGTGATTTTTTCTCAGCGAGTGCTGATTACGTTATGTGAGCGCGGGCTATCGCGCGACGACGCATACAAACTAGTCCAAGAACACGCGCTCGGTGCGCTCGATAAACGCGAGCCGTTCCTGGGCCGCTTGAAAAAGGACACGCGGGTCACCTCCGTAGTGACTCCGGGAGAACTCGACAAGATTTTCGATCTCAAAGCGTATTTCCAAAATCTGGACTACATGTTCGCAAAGGTGCTTGAGTCATGAAGGTAGAAAAACGCGGTCAGTTACGCGAAGGTAAAGCCAAGATACTTTTTGAAACCGATCAACCACAACGTTACCTCATCCAGTATTTCAAGGACGACGCAACGGCCTTCAATGCGCTGAAAAAAGACACCATCCAAGACAAAGGCACGGTGAATAACACCGTCTCCACTTGGATCTTTCAACACCTCACAAAGCATGGCGTGCCCACGCACTTCGTAGAAAAATTGTCCGCACGTGAAATGCTAGTGCGCACGGTAGACATCATCCCCGTTGAAGTCGTGGTACGGAACCGCGCCGCTGGCAGCATCTTAAAGAAGCTGGGCCTCGAAAAAGGCCAGCCGTTCAATCCACCGCTCGTGGAGTTTTTCTACAAGTCCGATAGCCTAGGCGATCCACCTATTGGCGAAACGCATATCTTGCAGTTCGGCTGGGCCACCCGCCCTGAGATCGAAGCGATGACTAAGCTCTCGCTCGAGGTGAACGGCATCTTGAAAGACCTCTTCGGCCGTTGCGGCCTAGAGCTGATTGATTTCAAACTGGAGTTTGGCAAAGAGCGCGAAGGCGGCCGGCTAGTTTTGGCGGACGAGTTCTCGCCCGACGGTTGCCGGCTCTGGGACAAAACAACTGGCGAATCCAAGGATAAAGACCGCTTTCGCCAAGATCTCGGCGGCGTCCGAGAAGCATACCTGGAAGTCCAAGAGCGCTTGGCCCGGGTTTTGGAGGCTAAATGAAGGCTCGCGTCACCGTATTTTGCAAAGAAGCCGTGTTCGATCCCCAAGGCCACACTCTGGCAGTTTCGCTCCGCCAAGTCGGTTTCCCGGGAGTGAAAGGAACGCGTGTCGGGAAAGTGATCGACATCGAGCTTTCCAGCAACTCCGTGGCTGAAGCGAAAGCTTCCGTGCAGCAGATGTGCGAAAAGCTTCTCGCGAATCCTGTGATTGAATCTTTTAGCTACGAGATCAAGGAATGAAAGCCGCCGTTATCACATTCCCTGGATCGAATTGCGACGACGACGCATTCGATACCCTGCGCCGGTTCGGCGGCTTTGAAGTCCAGCGCATCTGGCACAAAGACCGCCCTTCCCTCGAAGGCGTGAATCTGGTGGTTTTACCGGGTGGGTTCTCCTACGGTGATTACCTCCGCTGCGGCGCCATGGCGGCTTTGTCGCCTGTGATGGAAGAAGTGAAACGCTTTGCGGAAAAGGGCGGCTTAGTCCTTGGCATCTGCAATGGCTTTCAGATCTTGTGCGAATCGCGCCTTCTGCCAGGCACTTTGACGATGAACGAATCGCAGAAATTTATCTGCAAAGACGTCTCCATGCGCGTGGAAAAATCCGGCGGCGCCTGGGCCACAGGCCTGCAAGTCGGTGAAGTCGTTTCGTACCCCGTCGCCCATGGCGATGGCCGCTACTGGATTGATGAAGCGGGCCTCGGCCAGCTCGAACACAACGGCCAAGTGCTGCTGCGCTACAGCGACGCTTCGGGAAAAGTAGCTGCAGATTTCAACCCGAATGGCAGCACGGCGAATATCGCCGGCATCTGCAATGAGCGCGGCAATGTCTTTGGACTCATGCCGCACCCAGAGCGTGCGACGGAGCACCGTAGCCAGCACGGCTTAAAGCTTTGGAAATCGATTCAAACTGTTTTGACCGGGGGCGCAGCGTGAGCCAGCAACGCATCGACGATCTCCAACCTTCGACTCTCTCGATGGCTCTCTCGATTGGTCTATCGGCAGAAGAATACCACCACGTGTGCCGCCGCTTAGAGCGCACACCTTGCTATGCAGAGTTGGGCGTCTTCTCAGCGATGTTCAGCGAACATTGCAGCTACAAGTCTTCGAAAAAGTACTTAAAGCGCTTCCCCACGACGGGTAAGCGCGTGGTCCAAGGCCCGGGCGAAAATGCAGGCGTTTTGGATATCGGTGATGGTTGGGCCGTGGCATTCAAGATGGAAAGCCATAACCATCCCTCGTTCATTGAGCCTTTCCAAGGGGCTGCGACGGGTGTCGGCGGCATCTTGCGCGATGTGTTCACAATGGGCGCGCGCCCCATTGCCTCGATGGATTGCTTGTTTTTCGGTTCCCCCGATTGGGACCGCACGGCGACGATTGTCCGCGGTGTAGTCCGCGGTGTCGGCCACTATGGCAACTGCGTCGGCGTACCGACGGTGGCTGGACAAACGACCTTCCTGCCCTGCTACACGCGTAACCCTCTGGTGAATGCGTTCACTCTGGGTCTGCTGCGTAAAGACGAAGTTTTCCGCGGCTATGCCTCGGGTATTGGGAATCCGGTGATTTACGTCGGCGCCAAAACAGGCCGCGATGGCGTGCATGGCGCTACGATGGCATCGAAAGAGTTTTCTTCCGAAGGCGAATTGGAACGCCCCACAGTCCAAGTCGGCGATCCCTTCACGGAAAAGCTTTTACTCGAAGCCACGCTCGAAGCGATGCGCTTGGGCCTCATTGTCGGTATCCAAGACATGGGCGCTGCGGGCTTAACAAGTTCGTCGTTTGAAATGGCGTACCGCGCGGGCACGGGCCTAGAGATTGACCTCGGGCAAGTCCCCGTTCGCGAACCCAACATGAGCGCTTACGAACTGCTGCTCTCGGAATCGCAAGAGCGCATGTTGCTCGTCGCCTTGCCGGAAAATGTTTCCAAGCTCAAAGAAGTCTTCGATAAGTGGGATCTCCACAGCGAAGTCATTGGGAAGGTCGTCGAAGGCAACAGCGTGCGCATGACCTACCAAGACCGGTTGGTGGTGAACGTGCCGGTGGAACTCGTCACCGATCCACCGATGGCCGATCGCGCGCTCGTACCGCCAGGGGATTTGAAACAGCGTTGGTTTCTCGACCGCAATCGCTTGCTGTCGACATCGATCGCCGAAAAATTCCAATCCGTGGTGAGCGACTTCAATTTCGCAAGCTGCTCGAAGCTTGTGGAACAGTACGACTCCATGGTCGGCAACCGTACGGAAAGCGGCACGTTTGACGACGCTGCTGTCTTGCGTCTGCGCGATATCCCCGAGAAAAAGGTCCGCCTAGCTTTGGCTGCGGACGTGAACCCCCGTGTTTGCTGGCTCTCGCCGCGCGAAGGCGGACGCCGCGCCGTCGCGGAATCGGCTTTGAACCTCGCAACTCGCGGCGCTGAACCCATCGGTATCACCGATTGCTTGAATTTCGGCAGCCCCGAAAATCCCGAAGTCATGTGGCAATTCGAAGAGTGCATTGAAGGCCTATCCGAAGCCTGCAACGCTCTGAAGATCCCCGTAGTTTCCGGCAACGTAAGCTTCTACAACGACACCGACGGCAATGCGATTTTCCCGACGCCGACAGTCGGCATGGTGGGCTTGATTGAAGGCCCCGAAGCTTTGCCTAAGGCGTCCTTTTACAGCAGCGATCTAGAAATCGCGTTGATGGGCCCCTTGGAAGCAGGCCTGGGCGGCAGCGTTTTAGCGTCGCGGCTTTTCAAACGCGAGTGTGGCCAACCGGACGACACGGATCTCGCGGTAGTCGAGCGGATGGTGAAACTCTGCATGAAGCTGCGCAAATCCAAAATCGAAGCAGCCCTTCACGATGTCTCCGAAGGCGGCGTCGTTTGCGCATCTCTGGAGATGGCATTCCACTCTAAGGTGGAACCTTTGGGCTTTGAGCTCATAAGCCCCGCAGGCGCAGAAGCCGATCGCGTTTTCTTCGGCGAAGCGCTCCCACGCATGCTGGTGGCTTACGCGCCGAGCGATCGGGTGACACTGGAAAACATGACCAGCCAATCCGGAATTGCTTTCACTGTTTTAGGCCAGACGAATGAAAGCGGCGAAATCCGCTTGCGCCAAGGAGGCGCTAACGTCTTGCAACAACCGCTCGCGCCTTTGAAATCGGCGTGGGCAACCCGTTGGGGAAAGCTTTTCCAATAATATGTGCGCGATCTTCGGCATTACCGGTGAGAAAGAAGCGTCGAACCTAGCCTATCTAGGGCTGCACTCTTTGCAGCACCGTGGCCAGGAAGGCGCGGGCATCGTCACCACCGACGGCAAAGAAGTTTACGCCCATAAGCGCCAGGGCTTAGTCGGCGATGTTTTCGCGCCGACGGATCTGGCAGCACTCAAAGGCCAAGCTGCCATCGGCCACACACGCTACTCGACGGCAGGGGGCAACACCGCCGCGGGCTTACAGCCGTTATTGATGAAGAGTTCCTTGGGCTGGTTGTCGATTGCCCATAACGGGAACCTGGTAAACGCGACCAAACTCGCTGCCGAACTCGAACAAGAAGGCGCGATCTTCCAGAGCAATAGCGACACCGAAGTGATCTTGCACTTGCTGGCTCGTAGCCGCGAAAAAGATCCAGAGAAAGCGCTGGTTGCGGCTCTAAAGCGCGTCGAAGGCGCTTATTCCCTACTGGTGATGAACCACGAAAAACTTATCGCCATCCGCGACCCGCACGGCTTCCGTCCATTGGTGATGGGCACACTGCGCGGCGCTCCTGTTTTCGCGAGTGAAACTTGCGCATTCGACTTGATTGGCGCCCAATACATCCGCGAAGTGCAGCCGGGCGAAATGATCGTGGTGCCGCTTTCTAACCCCGCGGCGTTCCGCTCCCTGAGCCCGTTCGCCGAGACACCGCGCAAGCGCTGCGTGTTTGAGTATATCTATTTCGCACGCCCCGATAGCTTGCTCTACGGAGAACGCGTCCACGAAATGCGCAAGCAATTAGGCCGCGTGTTAGCCGAAGAACAACCGGCACTCGGCGCGAGCGTTGTCGTTCCGGTCCCCGATTCGGGCGTTCCGGCGGCGATTGGCTTCTCCCAAGCTTCGGGCATCCCGTTTGATGTGGGCATTATCCGCAGCCACTACGTCGGCCGCACGTTCATCGAGCCGCAACAGTCGATCCGCGATTTTGGTGTGAAATTAAAACTTAGCCCGGTGCGCAGTGTAGTGGAAGGCAAAGACGTCGTGATTGTCGACGACAGCTTGGTCCGCGGCACGACTTCCCGGAAACTGATCCAGCACTTAAGAGACGCTGGCGCGCGCAAAGTGCATGTACGCATCTCTGCTCCGCCGTCGACCCATTCCTGCTTTTACGGAATTGATACGCCCACACGCAGCGAGCTGCTAGCTTCACACATGTCGGTCGAAGAAATCAGCCGCTCCATCGGCGCCGACAGCTTAGGCTACATCAGCCGCGAAGGCCTGTTAAAAGCCGCAAGCCGCGCAGCCGGCGAAGGCTTCTGCGACGCCTGCTTCTCGGGCGATTACCCCACGCCTTTAAACTAAGCCGTTTTTTCTCTGCACTTTGTACGGACAAAGTGGTGCCGAAATGTACCCGACCCAGGCAGGGTAACGGGCATCAGGGTTCAACGTGTGTTGGTTTCTTATTAGAACCAGAGGGCCCAGAGGCTCCGGGCGGACCTTTAGGTCCAGGCGCGCCCGCGGGCTTTTCTCCTGCCTTTGTGCCTTCCGGGGCATGGTCGATGATTTTTGGGAGATCGCAGAGTTGCACATTAGCAGGGTTGGCCTGGGGAGCTCCGGTTCCATCATGGATGGCAAGCTGGGATGAGGTCTGCATTTCCTGTGAGCTGACTATCCCCAAAAAGTGGCTTTCCGGCTTCATCCCGAGGCTATTCTCCAGATAGATGGAAGTTTTACCACGGCGCAAGGTGAACGCCTTAGCTCCTATCACAGCCACCAAGGGCTCGGCATAAACTTCGTAAAGATCCGGTGCGGTTGTAGGAACGATCTTGATCCCGTAGTTCCCCTGAGGGCCTTCACACTTAGCATAACCGTATCGAGAGGCTGCTACTTGGCGTTTCGGTGGCGTAGGAGGCTTTTCTGGGAGCTCCGGAACCTCACATGTGGAACTCAATTGCCTCCCGTTCACGGAATCAAATGTGACGATTTGCAAAACTGGGACTTCTTCAAGTGAAAGCCTTCTTACAATCCCACCGAACGTCTCCACTCCCTTAGCAAGCCCTAACTGAGTCCCCCCAATGTGCATAACTTTCGTAACCGGATTTTCTCGTCGAACTTCTAGAGGAGTACCTTCCGCCGCCAATGTCGTGGGTTTTAAGTAAAGCGCATAGGACTCAAGTTCATTCCAATTTCCCAGAGGATAGTAAGAAGCCTCTATCTCGCCTAAATCCCCGCTGCATTTTATTTTCATGATAGGCCGCGGCTTCAGATCCGGGATGCCGATGCTAACCTTCGAATGGCCCACAGAGCCAGAGAAACCCAGAAGCAGCGCTATCAGAGAGTTCATGTAGGAAATTATACACCAGTGCTCGGACAGCGAGAAACTCGCCCCCTCGGGTACCCACTAAGTAGACTGGCACATCTCGCGCGAGATGCTGTAACATCCCAACATGTCGAAAAATACAAAGATCATCAAAGGCCTGCACTTAGTAAACGCCTTCTTAGGGATCACCTTCGGATTAGCCGCTGTGGTCTGCACGGAAAAAATGGCAAGCTCGTTGGGCATCGCATTCCCCCAACCTTCAGGCCTTACAGAATTCCGCGCGATGTACGGAGGTGTAGTACTCGCCTGCGGGATCTTCTTCGCTTTAGCATTTAAAGGATTTATCGACGATAAATCAGGTCTCTGGATGTCGCTACTCTTTTACGCCGTAGTAGCCCCCAGCCGCCTCGCCGGCATTTTGATGGACGGCCCCCAAGAACTCCACCAGTACGACTTCCTAATCTTCGAATCCGTGCTTCTAGTTTGGTCAGTCGTGGCACTAAAACGCCTGCGTGCTGTGCAGCACCTAGCTCTTCAAGGGGATCCAAAGCAGACAGGCACCGTTAGGCCGCGCTAAAATGCGTCTCCACGCTATGTGATGGCCCCAAAGTAAATAGACGATCTTCATTCAGGACAAGGAATAAGGGTATCCTTAATGGCGGCAGAAGAGGCTTGAGGCCCGCTTTTCGTTTCTAGATCATAGCCCGTGCTCGTGCGTTTAAGCTGAAAGACAAAATTTTTGCTGTTTCTCAATGCAGCATTAGCTCCTACATCATTCGATTTCGGGGTGAACAAAATTGCAATTTTTGCAGCTTCCGTTTTCGATGAAAGAAACACACCATCTGTAACAACTGAACCGAATCGCTCTGCTTTTCCAGCTAATGCAAAGTCCTCCAAAAACTCTTTCCCACAGGCGCGGCTTCTTAGACATATATAGTCTTTGCCAGAGTACTCTTTCGGACACTGTCGAGAGCTATAACAAGGAGTTACCTGAATTGTGTCGCCACTGATCTGGCACTTTGCCACCCTCCAAACCCCGCGATCCTTTGGCCTAATGAGATCATCACCTGCTGCATTAAGGCTAAAGCTCAGAAACAATAGTAGTAACCTCATAGTGCCCCCTTCTATAACAAGTTGGGTGTTCCTCATCTGGCGGCATTAAACAAATGCTATTCGAATCTGAAAAAACTAACTTTCCGCACTGTAAAAAGCCCCCTCGATCACTGCGACGATCGGTTCCCACTCGAGATAGTGTGCTTGAAAGACACACGGTATCCAAATTTATGAAGTTCAAAGCCTGCAGCCGCTTCGCATCAAGCCATCCGACATAGTTCGCAAATACGAGCGTCCCAACGACCACAAAAAACGCCAAAAAGGGACGGCCCGACGACCAACGATCCTGCTCCGACCAAACATCCCGCACAAAATTAAGACAGGCCCAGCCGGCAAAAAATGACAGGGATAGAGCCGCAACCATGGTCTCGACTCTAAAAAAGGAGAATATGAACAGGAATGAGCCAACGCTAATCCAATTCAAGTGATTGTCGTCAAAAAGGGAATCGCCCTTCAAAGTCTGAGTCGAACCCGAAGGCAGTTTCTTAAGCCATCCCTTGGTACTTGCCCATGCCAAGCTTCGCTTGAGCAAAAGTGAGACAATAATAATGAAAGGCCCGAGCCCATATAGGGACAAATAGAATCGACTGTTGAGAGGTGGATAGAGCTCCGAATAAGAGAACTTTAGCGCCTGATCAAAAACGAAAACGACATTTTCTAGGTGGGAATAGGAAACATTGATGCCTAAAGCATTAAAGTAACCTTTACAGTACTGCCAAGCCAGCACGCCCGCGATAAGCGAGACCAAAGAGCCCACCCACAACAAGTGAGAGGTGGGCGACTTTTTAACCTCCAAAAAAACTTTTCTAAACATCCATCAAGGATACTTCACTCTCTTGCAGGGCGCGAGATGTTGTGAAGTTTATCTACTGCGAGCGGCTGTAGACCTCGTACTGCTCCATATGGAACGTGGGATCGATCTTCACGATGATGTTTTTCTCGAAGCGTTCTTCGAGAATCTTCACGTGCTCTTTTTCCTCGATCGTCATGCGGTTCACAACGTTCGGGTGAGCGTAGACTAGGATGTTCTTGTTGTTGGACAAGCCTTCCTTTTCGATCTCGCGGAAGATTTCGAAGCACACCGTGCGGCGGCTCTTGTGGTAGCCGCGGCCGTCGCAGTGCGAGCAGCTTTCCGTGAGGTAGCGCACCAAGTCTTCGTGGGTGCGCTTGCGCGTCATTTCCACGAGGCCCAGTTCGGAGATCTTTAGGATGTTTGTCTTCGCCCGGTCTTCTCCCAGAGCCTCTTGTAAGGCGCGGTAGACCTTCTCGCGGTTGTCCAAGGACTCCATATCGATCAAGTCGATGATGATAATCCCGCCGACGTTTCGGACGCGGAGCTGGTACGCGATTTCTTTGACCGCTTCTAGGTTGGTCTTGAGGATCGTTTCCTCGAGACTCTTGGAACCGACGTAGCGGCCCGTGTTCACGTCGACTGCTGTCAGCGCTTCGGATTGGTCGATGAGCAAATAACCGCCCGATTTCAACCAGACCTTCTTGCCTAGAGCGCGCGAGATTTCGGCCTCGATGCCGTAGTGTTCAAAGAGCTGCGAAGGCCCTTTGAAAAGCTTCACGCGGTCTTGGAGCACCGGCATGAATTCGCCGACAAAATCCAAAACGTTTTCAAATTCCTCGGAGTTGTCGATGATGAACGAGTCGACATCTTCCGTGAAAAGATCGCGCACGGAACGCATGCCGAGCGAAAGATCTTCGTGGATCAAAGCTGGGGCGCGTTTCTTTTTGGAATCGTGGTTGATCTGATCCCATAAGCGCATCAAGTAATCGGCATCGGCGCGGATGTCGCGGTAGCTCTTACCTTCGGCAACCGTGCGAACAATGAAGCCGACATCCTTCGGCCGAATCTTTTTGGTGAAAATATCGCGCAAGCGGCGGCGTTCACGCTCACTGCCAATGCGGCGAGAAATGCCTAAGTGTTTTACCGTCGGCATCAACACGAGGTTGCGGCCCGGCAGGCTGATATGCGTCGTCAACCGCGCGCCCTTGGTGCCGATGGGCGCTTTTGCGACCTGCACCAAGATCTCTTGGCCTTCTTTCAATAAATCTTGGATGTTTGCACTGCCACGTGGGCGGCGGTGAGAGAAACGGCCACGGCGGCCGCGTTGTTGGCGTCCACCACGACCACGTCCACCCCGTCCACCACGGCGCTGGCCGCGTTGTTGGCGAGGGGCCGCTTGCTGGCGGCGCGGTTCGTCGCCCGATTCTTCTCGAGGGCCTTCGCCGCCTTCGCGGTCTTGTTCTGGATCCTCGCGATCGTCGCCTTCGTAACGATTTTGCGAATCGTCTTCTTCGTCGTAA
>JAIEOG010000154.1 GCA_019750655.1 bacterium | reverse complement strand
TATACCGAACAAGGCCTGGAGCGGCCCAAATAAAAAAGCCGCCCCCGGAGGAGCGGCTTTCTGAAGATTCTTCCTGGTTAAGCGATCAGGCGCTTTCGGCCTTCTTGCTACCGGATTCGGCTTTGTCCGTGGGCTCATCGCCAAAGACCAGCTGCGGCTTAGCAAGCTTCGCAATGACGTCTTCGTTGATGATGCACTCTTTGAGATTCGGAATGCTCGGCAGCTCGTACATGATGTCGAGCATAGAGTGCTCCAGAATCGAGCGCAGACCACGTGCACCGGTTTTGGACTTCATCGCTTCGCGAGCAATGCGTTTCAACGCGGCGTCTTCGAACTTGAGCTTTACGTTCTCGTATTCGAACAAGCGCTGGTACTGCTTGATGATCGCGTTCTTCGGCTCGGTCAGAATCTGGACCAGGGCCTTTTCGTCGAGCTCTTCGAGGCTTGCGATAACAGGCAAGCGGCCCACGAATTCCGGGATCATCCCGAAGCGCAGCAAGTCTTCCGGCAAGATGCGGTTATCGACGGCATCCCGGGGCTTGTCTTTGGCATTGCCGACTTCGGCGTTGATGCCCATACCGCGTTTGTGGTTGCGGCCTTCGACTAGTTTCTCAAGCCCGACGAAGGCTCCGCCGCAGATGAAGAGGATATTCGTCGTATCCACTTGCAAGAATTCCTGCTGCGGGTGCTTGCGGCCACCTTTCGGCGGCACATTCGCACGGGTGCCTTCAAAAATTTTCAAGAGCGCTTGCTGCACGCCTTCGCCCGAAACGTCCCGGGTGATGGAAGGGTTTTCGCCTTTTCGGGCGATCTTATCGATTTCGTCGATGTAGACGATGCCCTTTTGCGCTTTCTCGATATCGTAGTCAGCAGCTTGCAGGAGGTAGAGGATGATGTTTTCGACGTCTTCCCCGACGTAACCTGCTTCTGTCAGCGTCGTTGCATCGACGATGCAGAACGGCACTTTCAGCAAGCGCGCCATGGTCTGCGCGAGTAGCGTCTTACCGCTTCCCGTAGGACCGATGAGCAAGATATTGCTCTTTTGCAATTCGACTTCGCCATTGGCTTTCGGGTGGCCAATGCGTTTGTAGTGGTTGTGGAGCGCGACCGAGAGCGTTTTCTTCGCTTGGTTCTGCCCAATCACATACTCGTCCAAGACCGTTTTGATCTCGGAAGGCTTTGGAACCTTGGTCGTGCCGGTGCGGAGATCTTCTTTTTCCGCTTCCTCTGCGATGATGTCATTGCAGAGTTCGATGCACTCGTCACAGATGTGAACGGTGGGGCCGGCGATGAGCTTTTTAACTTCGCGCTGGTTTTTCCCACAGAAGCTGCAGACTAGGTTGCCGAAACTATCGCTGTCTCTACGACTCATTAGGGGACCTCCGGTTCCAGAAGCCTAAAAAATGCGGTGAACTACTCCCCGCCCTTCTTCTCTGGTTTAGCGCCTTTTCCTCTCTGAGACACTACATTATCTACGAGCCCATACGCTTTTGCTTCTTCAGGACCCATGAAACGGTCGCGATCGGTGTCATTCTGAATCTGCTCGATCGGCTGCCCCGTGTGTTTCACGAGAATTCGGTTCAAGCGTTCACGCGTTGCGAGGATGTGCCGCGCGTGGATTTCGATGTCGCTCGCCTGCCCTTGAGTACCGCCCAAGGGTTGGTGAATCATGATTTCAGAATTCGGCAGAGCGTAACGCTTGCCCTTCGAACCTGCGCACAACAAAACCGCTCCCATGCTCGCTGCCATGCCGATGCAGTAGGTGCTGATGTCGGGCTTAATGTATTGCATCATATCGTACATCCCGAGTCCGGCAGAAACGCTGCCACCCGGAGAGTTGATGTAGATGTGGATGTCGTTGTCGGCGTCTTCCGACTCTAAAAACAAAAGCTGTGCGACTACGAGATTCGAAATCCCGTCGTCGATGGGTGTGCCGATGAAGATGATGCGCTCTTTCAGCAAGCGCGAATAAATATCGAAGCTGCGCTCTCCGCGAGGCGTCTGTTCGATAACCATGGGCACTAAGTAGTTCGAAACGAAACTGTCCGTCCGATTTTCCGATTTCGCGCGGTAGGTGGAGTCTAAGATGAGCACGAGAGTACCTCCAGAGAGTGGGGGCGAGGCCCGCCCCTAATCTCTAATTAAACTCGTCTCTCGTGAAATTGACAAGGGTCGCCACGTCGCGGCGTGCCCAAATGCGCTACGCTTTGGCGTTTTGGATCAGGAAGTCAAAGATCTGATCCGTCAAAACTTCGTCACGGATGCGGTCCATAACGCCCTGCGATTCAAGAAACTGCTGGGTTTGTTCTGGGGTCTGCTTCCATTGTTGTGCTAGTTCGGAGACCCGCTCCTGGACTTTGCCTTCAGCCAACTCGATCTTTTCCGTCTGTGCGACTTTCTTCAAAAGCAGCCCACCGCGGACGATTTCTTCCGCCGATTTACGCACGGATTTAAGCTCCTCATCCTTTAAGGTAGGCAGCTCTTGTCCACGAGACTTCAGATCATGCGTCATGGATTCGATCAGTTTGCGGCTTTGCATCTCAATCATCGATTGAGGGACTTCAAAGCTGTTCTTTTCGACTAGGTGATCCAAAATCTGCTGCCGCTGAGCCCGGCGCGTTTCGCGTTTTTTCGACGATTCCAGATTCTTGCGGATATCGGCTTTGAGCGCCAAGAGCGTCATGCCGGGGCGCACCTGCTCGGCGAAAGCGTCATTGGCTTCCGGAAGAGTACGCTTTTTGAGTTCCAAGATTTTGCAATCGAACTTCGCCTTTTGGCCCGCGAGGGTTTTCTCGTGGTAATCGGCGGGAAAAGTCGCTTCGACTTCTTTCTGCTCGCCGACAGACATGGCTAGCAACGCTTTGTCGATTTCTGGAATGAGTTTGTCTTTACCAAGCTCAACCGTGAAGCTCGACGGGGGTTCAGCCTTTTTAGGGTCATTCACCAATGCGTAGCCGACTTCGACGACGGCGAAGCTACCCGCTTTCGGTTTAGTCTCGTCGGAGGGCTCCAAAACGCCCAAGCGCTCGCGCAGGTCATTCAAAGATTCTTCGACATCTTTATCGGCGACTTCGTCCTTAGCAGCCTTAAGCGGCACGCCTTTGTAGGACTTCAAAGAAAACTCTGGCTCCACTTCGAACTCGGCTTTGAACTCGAGGGGTGTTTTATCGTCGAAACCGAGCTTGCCGATTTCCAAAATCTTGGGACGGCTAACGGGCGAAAGCTGCGTTTTTTCGATAGCTTCGGAGAGCCCAGCCTCGAGCAAGTGCGAAACGACATCCTGGCGGATGCGATCGCGGTAGCGTTCGAGAACCATCTTCACCGGTGCTTTGCCGGGACGGAAGCCCGGGAGAGCCGCGTCTTTCGCGTACTGCTGAGCAGTCGATTTTTCGTGGGCTTGCAGCGTCTCTCCGCTGAAGGAAATCGTGAGCCGTACAAGGGTAGGGCTAACTCGATCGACCTTTTTCACTTCAACATCGTGCGAATGCGCGTGCATGCTTCTCTCCTAAGAGGGCGGTCATAGCACGCGCCTGCCATTACCTCAATGGCGTGGCTTGTCGGCCCAGCTTTTTAGTCTTGGATAATGCGGGTGTTGGTGACCGGCGGAGGGCCCTGCGTTTTGAACGGCACCGACGCAGGCGGCAAACCCTCGATAACTGTCATACCGGGCGGAAGACCCTGCACTTTGAATGCGGCGGAAGCCGGTGGCAGACTGTCCAACGCGGACGGCGTTTTCCCATCCGCCTCGCGGACGGTCATCCCCGGCGGAAGTGGCAGACCCGGACCTGGAGCCGCGTCGAATTTCGTCATGGGCGGCAATCCATCGAGCTCCATCACCTGGACATTCGCTCCTTGCAACTGGGGCGGTAATTTAGGCGCCTTCACAAAAGGCAGGTCCCCTAAGATGGCTTGGCGCGCTAGGAACAGCGGATCTTTTTGGTAGTCGCCCGATTTAAGGGCTTGTGCGAAACGTTCCCGCGCTGGGCTTAAGAGATCAGGATCCCCGAGAATCGCATCGGCCAATTGATCGCGTGCTGCGCTTTCATTAAGCCGGCTACGCCACGTCGGCAAATCCGCCGGACCTAAAAAACGCTTCGGGATTTCGTTCTCCGAAACGCCGCGCCCTAAAACGGGATCGGAAACATTGAAGAGTGCATCGCCAGCTGCAAACCCTAGAAGATCCGATTTTGGTTTTCCGCATGTTGCGTGCGCTTTGAAAACACGTTGGGGCGGCGTTGAGCTATCTACTTCCGATCCAAGCGCTACAAAGTTCCCTTGGTTATCAAAGACGGTTAGGCCGTGGTAAGTGCCATCGCCTTTCCCGTCCTGGTTTCCATAGAAGTTGCCCCGTGGCATGACCTGGCCTTGGATCGCGAAAATCTTGCGCAGAGGATCGCCCATTTCAATATAGGTGATGTCGCGCTTTCCTTTGAGAGGGCCCGTTGCGAAAGTTGCTTTGGCTTTCCAAATCACCATCTCGTTTTTCACGTCGACGAAGGCGGGCTTCCCAAAATCCACTTCGTGGACCGCTTCCATCATGCCCGTGCTGCCCATGGGCAGGTCTTTTAAGGAAAACTTGTAACGGCGGCCTTCCCCCGTATCGTCCGTAGTGTCTTCCAAAATGGATACTTTTGGATTTCCAGAAAGTTTGAGTTCCGCATTCCCGGCTTCATCCGAAGCGGTGCAGTTCGCGTAAGTGAAATTATCTTTTTCTGGGGCTTTTTGAGGTTCCGCTACTGGCCGTGCGACAGGCGCTTCCTTCGAAGCTGCCGAAGCCGGAGGTGCTGGTGGTAGCGCTGCTGGCACGTTCGGGCTTTCGACAACCGGAGCGGCTACCCCATGACTGCCCGAAGCTACGGGTGCTGTTCTTTGCGCTGGGACTTGGCGCACAGGTTGAAAAACCCTCTGGACGATGCGGGCAAGTGGCCGATTGCGGCCCCCTCGGGCCACCGCTGGCTGGCTATTAATTAAGAAACCAAAGCACAAAACCAAAACAAGACGGATCATGAAGCCCCTCCCCAGAGACGTTGGGGAGTAGTAATGCAAGGGTGCCAACCGGTCGCGCTTAGGCTCGAAAGATTGTGAAAGACCCGTTAGCCCTGGACGCATCCCTGAGGAATACTGACCCGCAAGCCTGCCTTGAGCGTGTCAATCAAGTCGACAGCCTTAGAACCAGCGGCGGGTTGTAGGCTCATCGCAGAACTCCCATCTAATATTGTGCCGCCGTCGAATAAGAGCAGCCTAAGCCGTTCATCGGTTAGCCGTATTCTTGAAAGAATACACCCCACCTTTCCCGCACAAACCATTGGCCATCCACTTGCAAACCTAGAAACCAGCCTGGGGGGGCCATGAGATTCTCTTTTCTATTAATCGTTATTTCGATGTCATTCGTGAATGAAGCACACGCGTGGTTTTTCCCACGCTTACGGCCTTCCTACAGGGCTTCGCACCAGAGCGGAACATACCCGCGCCGGTTCGTCCCGGTGCCGAGGCTTGTGGCAAGCCCTCCTCAGCTCACGGGCAATACACCCCGGGCTTCTTTAGATTTCACCGTCCGGTCTCCACTCGTGGATGAAAACGCTGTTAATTCCACGGACGCAGAGGTCTTTCGCAATCAGAAATCCCGGAATTCAAAGGGGGCGTTTGCAAGAAGGGCGAAATGGGCTTTTTGCGTTTTATAGAACAGGGCGAGCACCAAGAAGGCCCCACTACTTTGATGCAGGAATTGCAAGCCAAAGGTATGGACGAGATTAAAGGGAAGCCCGGCTGGTCTTCTCTGAAGATTTTTGCATCTCTCACTCCGAATATTATTCCACTGCGTTCCACGACTTTCTCCGACCAGGGCAAAACCGTAAAAGGGATCGTCCAAGTAGAGTGCTACCCCGTCTACGGTGTTCCGATGCTTTGCCACGATCTGGATCGCGCAATCCAGTGGCCTAATTCTCGAGACCTGCTTCCCGAGGTCCACGGCTGCACCACGTACCCTATTTCTTCTCAATGGACTGATCGGGATTTGAGAGCCGCTCAAGGCAAAATCGAGCTACGCAAAAAACAGGAATTAGGTATTTGAACGCAGGGAGAGCAAGAAAAGAACGAGAACCCCGACGACGATGCAGGAGTCAGCAACGTTGAAAGCGGGCCAGTGATAGACCTCGTGGTAGTGCACATCGAGAAAATCGATGACGTACCCAAAGCGAAGGCGATCAATCAGATTTCCGATGGCTCCGGAGAGCACGAGTGCCAAAGCAACGGTCTGCACTTTCTGATCACGCGGTGTCTTAAAATAAAGATAAGTGATCACCGCTATCGCAATAACGGGAACGGCGAGGAAAAACTTATCCCGAAAAGCCGGATTCGTGTTTTGAAAAATCCCAAAAGCCGCGCCTTGGTTGCGGATGTAGGTGAGCGAAAAAAAACCTTCGAGAAGCCCCAAGCTCTCGCCCACGCGAAACCGCGTATGCACCAACCACTTGGTCCACTGATCGAGCACCAAAGTGCTCCCCACAATCCCGACCAACCAGGCGATGCGACGCGCATCGAGATGCATCTTAAGCTTTTCCATGCACCCCTCGCCAACCACCACGCACCATCCCAACCACCATCAAAACCACACCCAAAGCAATCGAGACATCCGCAACATTGAAGGCAGGCAAAGAAACCGCACCAAAGTGCAAATTCAAAAAATCCACCACATGCCCATACTGCGCCCGATCAATCAAATTCCCCATCGCGCCCGCCAAAAGCGTCGTCAAAGCAATAGAAGTAAGCATCTGATCATCCTGCAATTTAATAAAAACCAAGACGATGAGAACGAGCGCAAAAACAGGAAGCCCAAGAAAAACGACATCGCGCAAAGAATCCGGCGTACGTTGCACCAACCCGAAAGCAAACCCCGCATTAAAGGTACGTTCGAGGGTAACGAGTCCGCCCAGGTAAGAACGCACCGTCCCCGGTTCCAAATTCAAATAAACAAGATTTTTAGTGAGCTGATCGAGCGCCAGAATGAAGCCGCTGAGTGACAACAGGATGAGGTATTTACGCTTCAATCTTTCTCTCCCTCGAGGGCCGCTACCAGCGAGCCCCGGGCCATTGGGTCCGGGGGGTGGCAGTGGAGTGGGACGTCCGCGCAGTTGCGCGGGCGTCCCACGCAACTGACAGGACCCGCCGGTCCCAATGGACCGGGGCGGGTTAATTAGCTACTCATCGAGTCTAAGAAGGCCTTGTTGGTCTTCGAAGACATGATTTTGTCGAGCAAGAATTCCATGCTGTCGACCACGTTCATAGGCTGCAGCACTTTCCGCAAGATCCAGACACGGTTCAGAACCTCTTTATCAATCAAGAGTTCTTCTTTACGAGTACCGGACTTGTTGATGTCGATACATGGGAAGATACGCTTTTCCATGAGCTTACGGTCGAGCGTGATTTCCATGTTACCGGTGCCTTTGAATTCTTCGAAGATCACTTCGTCCATTCGGCTTCCGGTATCGATCAAGGCAGTCGCAATAATGGTTAAGCTACCGCCATCTTCGATGTTACGAGCCGCACCGAAGAAACGTTTTGGCTTATGGAGCGCGTTGGAGTCGACACCGCCTGAGAGGATCTTTCCGCTCGGAGGAACGACGGTGTTGTAAGCGCGCGCGAGGCGCGTGATGCTGTCGAGCAGAATCACGACGTCTTTCTTGTGCTCGACCAAGCGTTTCGCCTTTTCGATGACCATTTCGGCCACTTGCACGTGGCGGGTCGCCGGCTCATCGAACGTGGAGCTAACGACTTCGCCCTTCACGTTGCGTTCCATATCGGTGACTTCTTCCGGGCGCTCATCGATGAGCAACACGATCAAAGACACTTCTGGGTGGTTCGCAGTGATGGCGTTGGCGATTTCTTGCAAGAACATCGTCTTACCAGCACGCGGAGGCGCTACGATCAAGCCACGCTGGCCTTTTCCAATCGGCGTCAGAAGATCGACGATACGGGTGGAATACTTTTTCGGGTCGTGCTCGAGGTTGAAACGCTCGTGCGGGTAAAGCGGGGTTAAGTTGTCGAAGAGAATCTTCTCACGGGCAACATCGGGATCTTCGAAGTTGACCTTCTCGACTTTCAAAAGCGCGAAGTAGCGCTCGGAATCTTTCGGCGGCCGGATTTGGCCTTCGACCGTATCCCCAGTCCGCAGCATAAAGCGGCGGATTTGCGAGGGCGAAACGTAAATATCATCGGGGCCCGGGAGGTAGTTGTAATCCGGGGCGCGGAGGAAGCCGAATCCGTCGGGGAGGGTTTCTAAAACCCCTTCGCCGTAGATATGGCCATTTTGTTCGGTCTGCGCTTGGAGAATCGAGAAGATGAGCTCTTGGCGCCGCAAGCCCCCGGGAGATTCAACTCCCAACGAGCGGGCCAACTCGGCGAGTTCCGAGATGGGTTTTTCTTTGAGCTCTTTTAGGTGCATCGTATCGGACATAGTGGAATCACACTTTCTGCACGCCCAGCATTCCGTTTGGTAAATTTCGCATTGGCAAGAAGAACATGGATACTGCGTTTCGGAGGGAACCTCCGAGGACGGGGCGGTTTGTTTTAACTAATGGGTCTGTTGCATTCCCCCTGTGGGAAGGCTTGGTTATCCGAGAATCGGAATAAGTGGTCTCAACTTAGGGAAAGCACATTTCGGTGTCAATACTAAAAGAAAAAGGGTGGGTCTGCTCGACCCACCCTCTCTCGATTCTAAACTAGAAGGCTTAAGCGTTGCCTTTGAGCTTGCGCACGCGAGTGGCCTGGGGGCCTTTCGGACCCTGGGTCATGTCGAATTCGACTTCCATCCCCTCGGTGAGCGATTTGAAACCTTCGCCCTCGATTGCAGAGAAGTGCACGAAAACATCTGCGCCACCTTCCTGCTCAATAAACCCATACCCCTTGTTGTCGTTAAACCACTTCACGAAGCCAGTCGGCATACCCCATCTCCTTCAATTAACCCATGTGTCCAAGAGCTGTGGTCCTGACAGCGAGACTGCTCTTGGAATTTTAAAGGCTGGGTGACTTCGATAACTTCCGGGTCTCCCCCCATCCCAGAAAGATGATAACAACGAGCACCCGCCTGTCAAGCCGATGCATTGACAGGGAACGTCACTAAGTTATAATTATTACTGAGCATCTACTGCTCAGTCCCTGTTAGCTAACTCCCCAACACCCACAATCCTATGATCATCGAACGCAAAGCCCGGACTAGTCCGGCAACGACCGATCCGTCTTCCCTTTTGGAGCTCAAACGGCTCCTCTGGATGGCGGGGGCTTTATACCTGCTGGCTTCGCTAGCTAGTTACTCCCCCCAGGACCCGTCCTGGAGCACCTGGTCAACGCGGCAAGCGTTTGAAAACTGGATGGGGAGGACAGGCAGCATTCTGGCTGACGCCCTGCTCCAAGCCTTTGGATTAGCTGCGTTTGGGCTGGTTGCCCTACTGGGAGCTGCGGGCCTGCGTAAGGCCGCTGATAAACCCTTAGTCTGGCGTAGCAGCGCTGCGTTATTGGTATCGCTGAGTCTGTTACTTCAAAGTCTTTTCCCGAAAAGCTGGGTACCTTGGAAGCTCCGGCATGCCGGTGGGGCGCTAGGGACTTTGCTGCATGATGCGTTGAGTTACCTCACAGGCAATCAGGGAGCGGCATTTTGGGCGATTGTTCTCACCCTGGTCTCTGTCGTTCTGGCGTTCCGCGTCAGCGTTACTGCCGCGAGCACCACTTTTGCGCGCCGGCTGTCCGTCTGGTTCGCCGCTTTCGTAGAAAAAGTGCGGGCGATCGAATGGCGCCAGCCGAAAAAGGTGGCAGCGAAGGAAGAAGTAGCCCCCACGCTCCCCACGATGCCCACTTTGGAACTTCCCGTTTCCTCGGCGATTGTACCGATTGCACCGCCGGTGCAGCTGGCCTTTTCACCCTTGTCTCCGGAGCCCAGCCTTTTCCCTGTGCCGTTAGCTACCGTGGAACGCGACGCCGAGATTGAAAAACTCGTCGTCAAGAAGCCTGCATCCTCCTCCAAGCCCGCAAAGATCCGCACCAACGTGGGGCCATTTGCTTTGCCTCCGTTAAAAGCGCTTTCGGGACGCGCCGATTCCAAAGCCAAGACGGTTGATCGTAATTGGTACATGGAGAAGAGCAAAATTCTCGTCGAGAAACTGCGCGATTTCGGCGTGGATGGCGAAGTCGTGCACATCTCCCCCGGGCCTGTGATTACCGTGTACGAATTCAAACCGGCGAGCGGTGTGAAGATCAAAGAGATTGCAAACCTGTCGGACGATCTAACGCTCGCTTTGAGCGTGCTCTCCGTGCGCATTGTGGCGCCCATCCCGGGCAAACCTGTCGTCGGTATCGAAATCCCTTCTCCGCACCGCGAGATGGTGCATTTCAAAGATATCGTCGAAGAAACGTCTTTTTACGGTCCTGATGTGAAGCTGCCTTTAGTTCTAGGCCGCTTGGCTTCCGGCGAGCCCGCGATTGCTGGCTTGGCGGCGATGCCGCACTTGCTCGTCGCGGGTAGCACAGGGACGGGTAAATCCGTGTTTATCAACACGTTGATTTGCAGCTTGGTTTACCGCCATACGCCGAAACAGCTCAAACTTATCCTCGTCGACCCGAAGATGGTGGAGCTGTCGGCTTACGAGGGTATCCCGCACTTGTTGCTGCCCGTTGTCGTCGACTCTCGCAAGGCCGCTTTGGCACTACGCTGGGCCGTCGAAGAAATGGAGCGCCGGTACGCGCTCATGCACCAATGCCAAGTGCGCCATGTCGATGCTTACAATGACCGCGTTTTGGAAAAGGGCGAAACAGAAGAAAACCCGACCCTGCCTTACATCGTCGTGGTGATCGACGAATACGCCGATTTAATGGCCGTCGTGCCGAAGGAAGTGGAACTCTCGATTGCGCGCTTGGCCCAAAAAGCGCGCGCGAGCGGCATCCACTTGGTTTTGGCAACGCAGCGTCCTTCGACCGACGTCGTGACGGGAACCATCAAAGCCAACTTCCCAAGCCGCATTTCCTTCCGCGTGGCCTCTTCGATCGACTCTAAAACGATCTTGGATCGCACGGGCGCAGATCGCTTGCTGGGCAATGGCGATATGCTCTTCCACTCCGCGGGCTTCACTTCGCTCAAACGCATCCAAGGCGCGTATATTTCCGACGCAGATCTCGACCAGACGGTGCAGCACCTACGCGCCCAGGGTGAACCGGAATATGACGAGCGCCTGCTCCAAGTGCAGGAAGAGAGTTCGCTTGAAGACGGCGGCAGTGACATGGACGATAACGAAGGCGCGCTTTACGACCGCGCCGTGCGCCTGGTCACCGAAAAGGGCGAAGCCAGCATCTCGCTCATCCAACGCCACCTGAAAATCGGCTATAACCGCGCCGCTTCGCTGATGGAAGAGATGGAAAAGCAAGGCGTGGTAGGCGGATCCTCCGGCGCGTCCAAACGCCGCCCCGTGCTCGTCAATTCGCTCTGAGTTTGCACGGGGGTGCCAGGCCGTGAGACAGTGGCGCCATGAAATTTCTCGCACTGATTGCCGTCACCCTACTCAACGCAGCGGGCCCCGCTGCAAAACCCGCCGTTAGCCAAGCCGCTGCCGATGCTTCGCTAGAAAACTTGCAAGCGAGCTGGGACAAGACGACGTCCTACGAAGCCGATTTTATCCAGACGATCAAATCCAAAACCCCGGGCCTCGACGAAGAGCCGAGCCGCGGCGTGATTGCCGTCGAAAAGCCTCTCAAGATGCGCTGGGAAGACAAGACCGCCAAAGCGACGCAGCTTTTGAACGGCAAAGAGTATTGGGAAATCACGGAAAACACGCGGCGCAAATCGCGCGCCGTCACTCACGAAGCCGACGTCTCGAAGAACCTCGCGAAGTCCTCGCTGCAAGTTCTCGCCGGCACCGGCAAGTTCAAAGACTTCTACAAAGTAAAACTCGTCAAAGAAAACGAACGTGAAGCTGTTCTCGAGCTCATCCCTAAAGCGGGTGGCAACGAAACGCTCACCGCCCGCCTCGATAAGAATGGCTACGTGCTCCGCACACTGACTACCGAGAGCCCGGACTCGACCGTGACCGTCGAATTCAAAAACATCAAACGCAACCTACCCTTCTCGGAAAAAACTTTCCGCTACGAAAAGCAGGCGAACGATGCTTTCGAAGAGCGCTAGTAGATAAAAAAGTAGCTATCTTCCTTCACGACCTTTGGGGGAAAACCCAAAGCCTCGCCCGTAACTTCCACTCCTTCGACGACAGATCCCAACCGAACGCGCTGCCATTGCAGGCCATTGGGGAGAGTGAATGTGTCGTAGAGTACGGCCGCCTGCCGGCGGTTGCTGTTCAGGGAATAAAACTGCCCGTAGATGAGTGTCGACGAGAGCGTTTCCGTGAGCCTATCGACTAGAGCGCTTTCCTCGGAACTGAGCGCTCCGCTACGCAATTCGTCCGCCAATCCCGCAAGCTCTTTTGTTTTTGCGCGGAAAGCTTCGTACTGAGTTCCCGACATGGCGCCTTCACAAGGCGCTAGTGACGCGTAGGTTTTATCCCAGTCGCCGTACATCGATGCGTCGTCTTCCTTGTAAGCATCAAAGCGGCCGGAGTTGAGATAGTCTTTAGAAGACCCGCGGTAATCGACGTGGATACCGCAAACGAGTGGGCGGCCTTTTTTGCGCGCCAGGGCCTCTAAACGATCTTGCTCCGCTTGTTTTGTGTACCAATGGTACTCAAAGGCACCGCAAGCTTCTTTGTCTTCTTTGAAACGGCTCACCCAAGTGCGGTTGACGTCTTCCATCCCGACCTTCAGCACAAGCGCATCGTCGGAACAAACGCGCAGGCCGTATTGGCGGTACTTAGAAAGATCCATATCTGCCGAGCCATCGATACGGAAAGAGCCACTGCTCAAGAGGCCCCGGAATCTCCCTTCGCCATGCAGGCGCTCGATTTCCTTTTTATCGAGGCGCTGGCCTTTTTCGCGCAGGGTTTTTTCGATCTCAACGAGGGAACCTCGGATTGTCTGGATTTTATCCGCCACCGACGGCGCTTCCCCACAAGCTATCCCAGCCAGTCCCACCCACAGACTCAAGAACACGTATGTAAAACGCATCGCGTACCTCCGAAATTAGGAGGCGTTTATAAACCTCTCGCCGGAGACGGGGAGAAAAAGGGGTCTTTAACCGCCTTGCGTGCCTGGACCCGTGTAACCCGGGTTACAAACCGAGCCTATTCCTCGGGTGCGATGGGCAGAGACGGGGGGCCGTCGCCATGGGTTTTGCGTGGGATGGGCGGGTAGGCTGCTAGCAGCTCCGCGCTATCCTTGGCGCTGAGTAGTTCCTTAATGGCCATGTAGAGCTTACCGTCGAGGTAGAGCGCGTTCATCTGGACAGTTCCCTCGGTATCTTCCGGCAGCCCAACGCTCGCCATCAGGCGATTCTCATTAGCGGCAATCGTCACCAAGCGGAACTCACCGAGCTTTTTAGCCACCGCTTTTTTCGTTGCTTCCGGGTTGATGCGGTACATGGCTTCCAGCAAGGATGGCATCGGGATACGGTCCGCATTTAGCTGGCGGAACATGGGAATCGTAGCGCCCCCGCCGATGGGGAAGTCGACTGTCTGTGGCGTGGGCGATGCATGGCCAAGCCCCATGAAAATCTCTTCGAGGAATGGGTAGGCTGCTTCAACATTCCGCATGCCAAGACTGAAAATCACGGCGTTTGCGAGATACCCCGCAGAGCTGTGGTACTGCCTACCACCATGGCCCCCCTCCTCCGGGGGGTCATTAAGCAAACGGACCTGGTAATTCGTGCCGTCTGGAGAGTTGGCACGCACCGGCACATAGAGAAGCTGTAGATACGCTAGCAAGTTCTCATTCACCAGGGCCGCCTTTGCGGCATCCGTGCTGCCGACAAACGCCAGGCCCAATGCGCCCGCGCCCTGCGTGGAAAGCACAAACGGGTGCAACACTGGCGTTCGGCCGGGTACTGCGGGGTAGTGGTAATAAACCAGGTTGTTCGTGGAGAACCGAGCTTGGCCACCCGGAGATAGAAACATCTGGAGCAAGGTATCGGTTTGCGACTCGCCTTTTAACTGCGCGAGCGCAATCTGGTACATCAGCTTAGCCTCTTCAGAACGCTCCGCTACTAGTTTTGCTTCAATCAATGGAATCGCCTGTTTCAGCTGCGCTTGCCCTGCGACGTAAGCCGCGAACATGCGAGAAAACTGCGGCGAGTTGCCCCCGAGCTCGTAAGGCAAAGCCAAGGCGATGCGCAAATGCCGGTCGGCGCCGTGGCCAAAAAGGGTGTGCCCTAACGGCGTAGAGTCAGAAACTGGGATGTTCCCCAGCTGCGGCAGCCAGTCGGCGGTAGCAGCATCTACCTTCCCTAAATACGCGCTGTCGGCGATGACGTTATTGGCCCCGAGACTGTGGAGAACTGCGGCTAATTGCGAAGCTTTCACGCTGCGGATATCGACCACACGGTAGCCTTCCGGGGCATACGGCATGAGGTCATCGGCCAAAATCGCCAAAGACCGCGCGCAAGCGAGACGGGGATTGGGCGCTATGGGGGTTGGGCTAAAGAGCCGCTGAAAAACATCGTGGAGATTCTCGGGTTGGTCCTTTTGGCCCGCCCAGCAGGGGCTAATCGCGAGAAGCAGACCGCAAATTAGGGTGCGTAATTTTTCCATCCGAAAGGGCTTACCTGAGCTAGCAACCAAGGCAAAGTGCTTTGTGGCGAGTTCATCCGCAGTTAACTGTATGAAAGCTGAAGGGAAGCCCCTGCCGGGGGTGCTAGATTGCGAAAAGGCGCGAAAACGGCTATGTCCTTCGCACACTTACCCGTGAGGAGAAGGATGCCGTCTTTCGATATTGTGGTGAACGTGAATCTGCAGGAAGTAGATAACGCGATCAACCAAGCGCAAAAAGAAGTATCCCAGCGCTACGACTTCAAAGGTTCCAAGAGCAAGATCGATTGGGACGCGAAGAAAAAAGAAATCACGCTGTTGGCGGACGATGATTACAAGCTCAAAGCGCTTACCGACATCGTGCAATCGAAACTGATCAAGCGCGGCATCTCGATCAAAAATATGACCTTTGGTTCCACGGAAGCGGCCATCGAGGGCACGATTCGCCAGAAGGTCACGCTCCAGCAGGGAATCCCCTCGGAGAAGGCAAAAAAGATTAACCAGTTAATCAAAGACGCAAAACTCAAAGTGCAATCGCAGATCCAGGACGAACAAGTCCGCGTTACCGGCAAGAAGCGCGACGATCTGCAAGAAGCCATTGGCATGATCCGAAATACGGATCTGGGCATGGACTTCGAATTCACTAATTTCCGGGATTAAGAATGTCCGAAGCGACGCCAAAACCAATCACCGATAAGAAGATCTTCTTCCACAGCTTGGGCTGCCCGAAGAACCTCGTCGATACAGAAGTCATGCTCGGCATTTCCGTGGGCGATGGCTTTAAGGTGGTGGAAGACGCTGCCGACGCCAATGTCATCATCGTCAATACCTGCAGCTTCATTAACGATTCCAAACGTGAATCTATCGACGCTATTTTGGATGCTGCCGAACAGAAGAAAACCGGTAAGTGCGAGCGTTTGATCGTCACGGGCTGCTTGCCCCAGCGCTACAAAGCCGATTTGAAAGTTTCGTTCCCCGAAGTCGATGCGTTCGTGGGCACGGGTCAATACGGTAATCTCTTGGATTTCGTCGCCGGCAAAAAAGAGGAAGACTTTGGATTCAAAAATCCTAAGTACATCCATGACGAGCACACGCCGCGCATTAACTCCCAGCCTTTTTACCGCGCGTACCTGAAAGTTTCTGAAGGCTGCATCAAGAACTGCGCCTTCTGCAT
>JAIEOG010000091.1 GCA_019750655.1 bacterium | reverse complement strand
CGACGAATTCGGGCGTGTGATCGGCGAATGGACCAAAGCGAAGTACCAAAGCTACCCGATTTTGTACCTCGGGTTTCACGGAGCGCCGGGCGCATTGCACATCGGATCTGAGCAAGTTCCCTTGCGCGATTTGCATGAATTTAGCGGCAAGGGCCGGGGACGATTGGTGCATTTCGGCTCTTGCGAAACGTTGAGTGCCCCGCAAAAAGAGCTTACTAACTTCCTCGCGCGCACCCAGTTCACCGCCGTTTGCGGCTTCCGGCATGAAGTCGACTGGCTGCATTCCTGCGCTTTGGAGATCCTGATTCTGGACCTGCTTTCGAGCCGCCGCATCAGTCCCGCTAGCGTAAAAACCTTCCGCAAACGCCTGTCCGACCGGGCCGGAACGCTCGTCCGAAGCCTCGGATTCCATGTTTGGGAACGCCGCCGCACGTAAGTGCATTTTAGTCCGGTATCTTCAATGACTTAAGATATTTGACGCACAGCACAATCCTCACTTTCTCTCCACAATTCCCAGTTACACTGAAATTACGTAAATACCGATTCAATCAAGGCACTTAATCGGAAATCGATGCGGAACGTCAGCAGACATCTAGCCTTGAGGTCACTCCTAGGGCTTTTCTTTCTTAGCTTCCCCAGTTTCGGGGAGTTCGGCACACCTCTGCGCCCACCCTCGTTCAGCGGGCATATCGTTTTCCGCGCAGTCGCTTCCCAGCCAAGCAACACCACCAGCTACCTTGCCGTCGGCCGCGCTTGGACCGGCAGCAACTACCAAGGGATCATCAGTTCCATTTTGGTCGATGGCGGCTGGCGCGACGGATCCTTCTCCAAGGGCAATACGGCCTGGTACCCGGGACAGAAGTTCATCGACTTCGCTGGCGCGGGTTTCGACAACCTTTGCAACGCCGTCACTTACGCCTACGACGGGTACATCGTTGCTTGCCGCTCGATGAAGTCCAACGGTTACTACGACATCTACCTCGCCAAAGTCAGCGCCACGGGAACGCTAGACACATCCTTCGGAACTTCCGGGATTGTCACCACTGGGATTGCAGGAAACTCAACGGACGGCCATGGTTTCGTCCGCGGGATTGCTTACAACTCCGCGGTAAATACTTCGCACAATGGTGTGGTCACTATCGTCGGCAGCGTTGGTACCAATAGCTCGAACTACCGCCCATTCGCCGCTTCCTTCGATCAACAAACGGGAGCCGCTTGGGGTTCCAAAACCACCGTCACGGACTATGCAGGCACCGCAGTCGCAGTGCTTTACGATTCCACCACAAGCAATGCGTACTACATTGCTGCCACTGAGAGCGTGGCACCGCACCACATCTACATTCACAAATACACTTACAGCAGCTCGGCAGATACGAGCTTGGATGCCGCAGCATCGCCTTGGGGCAGTGCCCTTAGCTTGTCGGCTGCAGGCGGTGGCGCAGAGACGATTCCCACTGGCATTGCCCTGGGGACCACGGGCGCGTGGGGCGTGGACATCATCGTAGGTGGCTCCAACAAAACTTCGTCTTCATCGGGCAATTGGGTTTGCACAACCGTGGCTGTCGCTAGCTCCACTGGTAACTTGCGCACAAGCTATGGCGATGCGGGCACGGACAACTTAGGAGTTACGCTCCTCACCCACGATGCGAGTCATGATTGCATCCTTAACAGCGTCACCAACATTGGAAGTGGCCAAATCGCCGCCATTGGAGCCGCTTACACTAGCGGCAATGCGAACTACGATCAGCTGGTTTTAAAACTAGATACAAACGGCACCGCCGTCTCAGGATTCGGCACAAGCGGATTTAAGATTGTCGCAAATGGTCCCGCAAACGACGTCACCAACTCCGCCGTGAAAATCGGTTCCTACTTGTACGCCGGTGGGCGAGTCGACAATGCGTCTCTCTACCAAGGCGGAGACGTCCAGCGTTACGACATCACCGCGGGAACCGTTGCACCCGCCGTTTCGACCATGACCGCCAATTCTCCGACGATTAGTTCGGGCCAAGGCGTCGGGTTAACTATCACGGCGACCTACGCGGATGGATCTACCGCTTCTGTGCCCTTGAGTTCTGTGAACCTGAGCACTTCCAATTCGTCGGTCATTAACTTAAATGGTTCCTCTCCGTATGTGTACTCCACCGCCGGTGCTAGCACGCCAACGATCACGGCCGTTCTCGACGAAAATCTCTCGATCACCTCCACTGTAGATATTTCTGTTCCGGGCTATACGACCACCAATCTTCGCGGCGATTACGATGCGGCTTATTCCAGTGGTTATGGCCCTAGCTCTTCCAGTGCCACCACTTGGTACGACCTAACGACTAATAATTACGACGGCACGACGAGCGGCAGCTCTCACGCCTATTTTTCTGGTAGCGGCACATACTCTTCGCCTTACATGCTGCTCTTAGACGGTCAGGGAAATATCAGCTATGGCACGAGCCCCCTTGCTTCCCAGACAAAGGGAATGTTTTCGACGTGGATCAGGGCGTCGAATGCAAGCACGGCGACTGACCGGGTGATCTTAGGAAACAGCTCTAATGGGGCAGGCAATGGATTTACGCTGCGGCACCGCGCTTCGTACCGGGACGCTATGTTGGCTTTAAGCCCCGTGGGTTATTGGCGCTTAGGGGACACCTCCGGAACGAGCGCTAGCGACTTAGGCTCCGGTGGGAACACGGGTACTTACACCAACGGCCCGACCTTGAACCAAACGAGTGGGGTAACTGGAGAAGCAAATACGAGCGTTCTCCTTGACGGGAGTAACGACTACATTTCTTTCGGAAACGCCGCCGCGCTTAAAGCTACTTCGGCTTTTTCCGTCGCTCTTTGGTTCAAGTATGTCAGCACCACTGGCGGAACGGTGCTCGTGTCCCGGACGGGAGCCACGGGTAATGATAACTTCAGCCTCTACAACTCCTCGGGCACTATTCTCTTCGGCGCACGCAAGAATGACGGCAGCACGTGGCTGCAGACTTCCAGCGTCACACTAACGGACACCTCTAACTGGCACTTTGTCGTGGGCACTTATGATGGAAGTACTCTGCGGCTTTATCTCGATGGGGTACTCGCGAGTTCTTACAACGGCACATTCACTATCTACTCGACGATGGCGGGTAATCTGCAAGTCGGTGCCGGCTCTGTTACTCCCAATCAGTTTTTAAGTGGCTATGTCGATGAATTTGCCTTTTTCAACAGCGCGCTGACACAAGCCCAAATCGCTTCGCTCCACCTCGCAGGTACACGCGGCAAAACGATGGATTTAGTCGTCGGCCCCTCGCTAGAAACAGCCATCCTAGCCGACAGTCCCGTCGGCTATTGGCGCTTAGGAGAGAGCTCTGGGACCACAGCCAAAGAGTTTTCAGGTAACGGATTGAACGGGACGTACACCAATAGCCCGACTCTAGGGGCAACTGGGGCCACCGCAGGAGACACCGCGGTTACTTTCGATGGAAGCAACGACTATGTCGCGGTTGCGCATAGTACTACTTTAACGCCCACTTCAGAAGTCTCGTTGGAAGCCATTGTTAAATACACTACGACTTCACTCCAGGTCGTCGTGCAGAAATATCTTGGCTCTACACCTTACCCTGGCTATGTGATGGCGGTTAACAACGGCAAAGTGGGCTGCCAATTCGGCTCGTCGGGGACCTATACTTATTCAGCGACCACCAAAAACGATGGAAATTACCACCACGTAGTTTGCACGCTCAACAGCTCCAATCTATTGACGGTGTACGTGGATGGAACGTCCAGCAATAGCGCCACAGTCACACCGAGCCTCTCCAACACGGTTACACTTTCGATTGGTTCTTACAACGCGGCTGGTAACTTCTTTACGGGCACCATTCAGGACGTCGCCGTTTACTCAACCGCCCTTAGCTCCACCCGAGTGGCCGCACACTACGCCGCTATTGGCGCCGCGAATGGGGGGATCTGCCGTTCCACATCCAACCTTTCTGAGAATCTTTGGACTCACGTCAGCGGGATCTTCTCCGGCAGCGCTGCGACGCTTTACGTGAATGGGCGCCAAGAATGCACGGTCAGCGTTTCGGGTGGTTTCGCGTCGCCAAACTCTGCCCTTTACGCGGGCGCTACGAATTCCAATACGAAAAACTACACTGGCTACATTTCTGACCTGAAGGTTTACGGCACCAGCAACGGAAGTGCCGTCGGTGCCAGCACCGACATTAAAACGAATTTTGACTATACTGCAGATACCTACCGCGCCAACGCCGTGGGCGACATCACGACCAGCAATCTCGTGCTGAATTTGGACCCGGCAAACGCCAAACAGGGTTTACGGCCATACAGCAATGGTTGCTACTCTTCAGACACTTCTTGGTTCGAGCTCACCTCTTCCGCAGCGACAGGAACTCTGAATGGATTCTCCAGTTGCGGAAGCACCACAGGCTGGAACGGGGATGGCACACGCACCATCAGCAGCACCGCAGGGCCTTACCGGCTTACCTTTGATGGTTCTAACGATTACGTCTCTTTAGGAAGCACGAACTACATTGGTACGGGTACCACTCCAATGACCGTGCAGATGTGGGCCTACATCAACAGCATCACGAACAACACTGCCCAGGTTATGGTGCGCCTCAACCAGAGCACCGAATATGTGTCTGGGTTTTACAAAAATAGCGGCAACACTTATTTACTGGCTTCCTTCCGTGGGCAGACTCAAAACTGGCCGATTATTACGGAAAGCCTCTACACCGGCCGCTGGATCAACCTTACGTTTGCTTACACGGGTGGCAATAAAGACACTGCCAGCAGCTTTAAATTCTACTTAAACGGCACCCAGGTAACCTCCACACAAACAAACTTCGGTACCGCGGGTGGCTCGGGCAATATCAATGAATTGGGTCGCGATACGAGTGCAAGCTATATGAACGGCGAAATGGGCCCTGTTCTGATCTACAACAAGGAACTGTCCCAGAGCGAAATCTACGCCAACTTCATTGCCCACGCGGATCGTTTCCGCAAAACCAGCGCGGGCAACATCGTAACCTCTGGTTTGATACTCAATCTGGATGCCGCTAATGGGACTACCTTGGCCTACCAAGGCAACGGGTGCGGTATCACTGATTGGTTTGATATCTCCAGCACCCTCACCAAAGGCACTCTCACTAACTTCGCGAGCTGCGGGGCCTCTACTGGCTGGAACGGCGACGGTACCACCACCGTCAGCGGCACGAATGGCCCTTACCGCTTAACTTTCGATGGTACGAACGACTTAGTTTCCGTCCCCACCAGCAGCACGCTTTCTCCGACGACGGGAATTACCATCGAGTCGTGGGTCTACCCGACGGATATCACGAGCTACCGGACCATTGCCTGCAAGCAAACGAACTCCGGCTGGACAACGCCCTACGCCGACTATTGCCTGCGCACTCAAGCCGGTGATGTCCAGTTTTGGGTGCGGTATGCTGGCAGCAGCGTACTGATGAATACGGCGACTATTTCCGCGAACGCCTGGACACATATCGTCGGTACTTACAACGGCTCGTACCGACGCGTTTATGTGAACGGTACTCTCGTTAAGTCGGATGCTGTCACGGGCAGCATCGACACCAGCGGGCAGCAATTGACTATCGGAAGCCAAGGCGGCGGGGCAGCTGCGGGCAGCTACTTCTTGGGGAGCATTGCTAAGACCGCGATTTACAACCGCGCTTTAAGCGCTTCCGAAATATCTCAGAATTGCAACGCTCTGAAAGCCCGATTCAACGGCGCAACCTGCAACTAATAGGAGAGACACCGAAAGCCACTGTCCCATGCTTATGTGGAACGTTAGCGCATATAGGTTATTGGCAGCCTTCGGCTGCCTAGTTTTTTTTAGCTCGCCGAGCTTTGGCGAGTTTGGCACACCTCTACGCCCACCCTCTTTCAACGGCCACATCACCTACCGCGCTGTCGCCTCCCAACCTGGCAATACCACTAGCTACCTCGCTGTAGGCCGCGCCTGGTCGGGCAGCAACTACCAAGGGATCATTAGTTCGGTTTTAGTCGACGGCGGCTGGCGCAATGGTTCTTTCACCAAGGGCAATACTGCTTGGTACCCTGGCCAGAAGCTGTATGACTTTTCAGGCGCCGGTTTCGATAATCTCTGCAACACCGCGACCTACGCTTACGATGGGTACATCGTCGCCTGCCGTTCGATGAAGTCCAACGGCTACTACGATATCTACTTAGTGAAAGTAAACTCGTCGGGGACACTCGATACTTCTTTTGGAACAAGCGGCATTCTTGCGACGGGAATTGCCGGAAACTCTACCGATGGCCATGCCTTTGTCCGAGGCATTGCTTACAACTCCGAAGTCAACACTTCTCATAACGGCGTGGTGACAATCGTCGGAAGCGTCGGTAAAAATAGTACGAATTACCGCCCTTTCGCGGCTTCCTTCGATCAACAAACCGGCAGCGCATGGGGATCTAAAGTCACCATTACTTCCTACGTCGGCACTGCGGTCGGTGTTGTGTATGACTCCACTACGACCGACGCTTATTACATCGCCGCCACGGAAGCCGTCGCACCTCACAGTTTCTACGTTCACAAATACAACTACAGCGGTGGCGCGAGTGATACGAGTTTAGATGCTTTTAGCTCGCCCTGGGGTACTGCGCTGAGCCTGTCGGGTGCGGGCGGGGGAGCCGAGTCGATCCCTTCGGGAATCACTCTTGGCACGACAGGCGCTTGGGGCGTCGACATCATTGTCGCGGGATCTAATAAAACTTCGTCGTCCTCCGGAAATTGGTGGTGCACGGCCGTCGCGCTGGAAAGTTCCACTGGAAATCTACGCACCAACTACGGCGACGCGGGAACGGATAACTTAGGTGTTACTTTAGTCACACACGATTCGAGCCACGACTGCATTATTAGCAACGTGGCTACCCTCGGCAGTGGCCAGGTCGTCCTCACCGGCGCTGCCTACACCAGCGGAAACTCCAATTATGATCAGCTGGCAATCAAGTTAGACACGGACGGCAGAACCGTCTCCGGTTTCGGGACGAGCGGTTTCAAGCTTCTTTCCGCAGGACCCGCGGATGATGTGAACAACTCCGCCGTGAAAATCGGCAGCTACATTTACACAAGCGGCAGAGTAGACAACGCCTCGTACTACCAAGGCGGGGACGTGCAACGCTACGATGCCACGACCGGCGCTGTCGCGCCGACGGTTTCCAGCATCACCGCAAACAGCCCCTCTGTTAGTGCAGGCCAGGGCGTTGGCCTGACCGTCACTGTTACCTACTCAGATGCCAGCACTGGCAGCGTGCCATTAAGCTCACTAAACCTGGCCACATCTAATTCGTCTGTCATCAATCTAAACAGCTCTTCGCCTTACGTTTACTCGACCGCCTCCTCGGGCACCCCCACGATCACAGCCACGCTTTCGGAAAATCTGTATGTAACGGCCAACGTCGATGTCTCCGTTCCGGGTTATACAACCACCAATATCCGAGGGGATTGGGACGCTGCTTACGCAAACCGCAGTGGCCCTCATTCGGGGAGCAACTCCAACTGGTACGACCTCACCCCGAATGGTTATGACGGGACTTCGAGCAGCACTTCCCACGCCACCTGGAGCGGCAGCGGAACCTATTCCTCGCCTTATACTTTAAGCCTGGATGGCCAAGGTTACATGGGCTTCGGGACCAACCCGCTGGCCTCCCAGACCAAGGCGTTCTTTTCCACTTGGGTGAAATCATCAAACGTCAGTTCTAGCTCCGATGCCGTTATTCTCGGCAACAGCTCGAATGCTGGCGGTAACGGCTTTACGGTGCGCCAGCACGCCTCTTATCGAGACGCTGTGATGGCGCTTTCTCCCACAGCTTACTTCCGCCTCGGAGAGAAAACCGGTACGAGTGCAGCGAATCTTGGATCCGGCTCTGCTACCGGAACCTATAGCGGATCTCCAGTTCTGGGAGCCACAGGAGGTCTCACTTCCGACTCCGACACTTCCATGACTTTCGATGCTTCGAATGACTTTGTTCGCCTATCCAATGCTTCTGAACTCAACTCCATGAACAGCACAGGGAGTTTCAGCGCCTGGATCAAAACGAGCAATAGCGCAGCGAGCGCCCGCAGTATTTTTGCAAACTGGGATGGCACCAATGGGATGCAGCTCTATATGCATACGGGTGTTCTGCGTTTCTGGAGCCAAACCGGTGGAGCTCTACTCTCTGGAGTGACGGTCTCCGATGGAAACTGGCACCATGTGGTCGCGACATCCAATGGAACCACTGTGAGCCTCTATGTCGATGGGTTGTACCGCGCGAGTGAAGCTCGGACATGGGCCAACTCCACCAGAGAAAGCCAAATCGGGTCGGCTTGCTCAGGGGCCAATAGCACCACCTGCGGCGATTACTGGGATGGGTATATCGACGAGGTCGCCGTTTTTTCTAATGCCCTCACCGCTGCGCAAATCGCGGTACTTTACCAAGTCGGCACGACGGGTAAGACGATGGACTTTGTCATCGGTAAGAGCTACCAAGACGCCGTTTTAGCAGATTCGCCGGCCGCTTATTTTAAACTCGGTGAGGCGGCAGGAACTACGGCCAAAGACCTTTCGGGCAATGGGATTACCGGCAAATACAATAGCGTGACGCTAGGTGCGAGCGGCGCGATTGGTGGCGATTCGGATACCGGTGTTCTTTTCAGCAGCTCCACGAGTAGCTATGTGACCGCTGCAGCTGTGGCCATGACTTCGGCGTTCACCGTGGAAAGCTGGATAAAATTCAACAACTCTCAAACCCAACGATCGGCTTTCAACCAGCTCACGGGAGCTGGGGTTGGCTGGATGCTGCGTACTAACTACGATACAAATCTTTATTTCTTTGTGAGCGATAACAGTGCTGCTTGGTACACCATGCTGGGTTATTGCACGAACTGTATTACCTCTGGCTGGCACCACGTTGCTGCGGTTTTCGATGGCTCCCAGGGTAGTAATTCGAACCGTCTAAAAATTTATGTGGATGGCGTGGCACAATCGTTGTCCTTTGGCACATTGCCGACGAGTCTTCCGAATACGGGCCAGCAAATCCAACTGGGCGCGAGCTCCGCAACTGCCGACATCTGGGACGGCTGGCTTGACGAATTCGCGGTTTACACTACTGCCCTAACATCGACGCAGATCGCGGCTCACTATAACGCCGGTAATGCGGCTTACAGCGGCTTCTGCCGAGGCACGTCTTCGCTTTCGGAAAACCTCTGGACACACGTCAGCGGCATTTTCTCTGGCAGCGCTGCGACTCTTTATGTCAACGGCCGCCAAGATTGCACGGTTTCTGTAAGCGGTGGCTTTACGTCTCCCAATAGTGGCCTCTATGCAGGAGCCACGGATTCAAACACCAAGAATTTCACGGGATCCATTTCCGATGTGAAAGTTTATGGCACCAGCAATGGCAGTGCTGTCGGTGCGGCAAGCGATGTGAAAACAAATTTCGATTATACCGCCGATACTTACCGTCAAAATCCGGTGGGTTCCATTGTCGAGTCGGGACTCGTAGCCCATTTTGACGCAGCCAGTGGAAAGCAGGGGTTGCGCCAATACACTAGTGGCTGTGCTTCGACGGATCTGACTTGGTATGACCTGTCTTCCAGTGGCGCTGATGCAACGTTGACAGGTTTTGCCTCCTGCGGTTCCAGCCTGGGGTGGCAGGGAGCTGGCACGACGTCGTCGCCCTACTCCGTGATTACCGATGGGAGTTCTACCGACGAGTATGTGCAATTGAGCAGCACAACTACCCTCGATGCGCTTCAATCAGGGGACTACTCAATGGAAACCTGGGTATCTCCAAACTCACTCCCTACCAACGCCAATAACAACACCCTTTATTCTCTGCTCCTGGGCAAAAAGGGACAACACATTGGAATATTTCTCTCGCCCACTGGCACTTTCATTGGGGGGCACTGGTTAAATTCAGGGCCAACTTTCGTGAGCGCCACCGGCAGTGTGCACGACGTGGGAAAGTGGTATCACGCTGTTTCCACAGTCAGCAAAACGAACGGCCGGATACGGCTGTATATTAACGGGGTGCTGGAAAACACCGGGACCTTCACTGCAGGCAGCGCTGCTTACGCCAGCTTCGGTACGAATCGCTGGTATCTAGGGATGGCCGACCCAGGTGCCTCCAACTATAAGTACCCGGCCGACGCCAAAGTCGCGGTGGCTCGACTTTACTCCGGCGAACTTACCGGAGCGGATGTTTACCAGAACTACGACGCCCAAGCAGAACGCTTCCGCACGACTAGCAAAGGGAACATCTCCACGAATGGTTTGGTTTTAAACGCAGATGCCGCGAATGGCGGAGGCGTGTTTTACCAGGGCAATGGGTGTGCCAGAACATCCTGGTACGATCTCTCAAGCTCCGCACTTCTCGGCACACTGACTAATTTCGCTAGCTGCGGATCGACGACGGGTTGGAACGGGGATGGCACTACTACGGTGAGCGGCACCAATGGTCCCTACCGAGCGACTTTCGATGGCAGCAATGACTACGTCAGCTTTGGAAATGCTTCCGCACTTTCATTCGATAAAACGTCTTCTTTTACTTTTGAAACATGGATGCGAAGCACTTCCACGACAGCGACAATCGCCATTTTGGGAAAAATGGGAAGCTCCCCTTTCCCTGGTTATGGCTTATACATGAATTATCCCTCAACGGGCGTCATAGGCTGGCAGCTTATTAATACCTATCCCACGAACTTGCTCACCGTATATTCCACTACCACTGTGAACGACGGCGCCTGGCACCACGTAGCACTCACTTACGATGGCTCCTCTACCGCGGCAGGCACCAAGATCTATATCGACGGCACGGCCTCCACAAACACGTTTGCCAATACCCTCACAGGCGCCACAACAAATTCCGCGGCTTTTACGGTAGGAGCGCGGAGCGGAAGCCTGAACTGGGGCGGAGAAATTGCGATTCTCCGAGCCTACAACCGCAAACTTACGAGCTCCGAAATCTCGGCCAACTGCGCAGCTAACTCGGCCCGCTTCAACGGCGCAACCTGCAACTAAGAAATTTTCTTCACAATCCGCCCTAATCCTAGGATTGTGAAGGATCCTTCACCAATCACACAGTCTCCACATAATTCGCGCGTATAATAGAAATACCGATTAGAATTTAACTACTTCCACAAAGCTATGCGGACCGTCAGTACACATAGACTTTTAGCAGCCGCTCTATGGCTCTGCTTTTTCAACTCTCCCAGTTTCGGCGAGTTCGGCACCCCTTTACGCCCACCTTCTTTCAATGGCCATATTGTTTACCGCGCTGTTGCCTCTCAACCTGGGAATACGACGAGCTACCTCGCTGTTGGACGCGCTTGGGCGGGGAGCGGTTACCAAGGGATCATCAGCTCCATCCTAGTAGATGGCGGGTGGCGCAATGGGTCTTTCACCAAGGGCAACACCGCCTGGTATCCGGGCCAAAAGCTTTTTGATTTTTCCGGCGCTGGTTTTGACAACCTTTGCAATGCTGCGGTCTATGCGTATGACGGATTCATTGTGGCTTGCCGCTCAATGAAGTCTAACGGCTATTACGATATCTACCTCGTTAAAGTGAATGCCTCCGGCACACTCGACACTTCTTTCGGAACAAGCGGCATCCTCACCACCGGCATCGCCGGCAACTCCACTGACGGCCACGCGTTCGTCCGGGGCATCGTCTACAACTCCGCAGTCAACACTTCTCACAACGGCTTGATCACCGTAGTCGGGAGTGTCGGCACTAATAGCTCCAACTACCGCCCCTTTGCTGCCTCTTTCGATCAGCAAACGGGGGCCGCGTGGGGCTCTACGACGAAAATCACTGCTTATGCGGGAACAGCCGTCGGTGCGATTTATGATTCAACGACCAGCAACGCTTATTACATCGCCGCTACGGAAACCGTCGCCCCTCACCATATCTACGTCCACAAGTACACTTACAGCGGCAATGCCGATACGAGCTTAGACGCCGCTAGCTCGCCTTGGGGCACAGCCCTGAGCCTCTCCTCTGCGGGCGGCGGTGCGGAGTCAATCCCTACAGGGATTGCTCTAGGAACAACGGGCGCCTGGGGCGTTGATGTGATTGTCGGGGGCTCTAACAAGACATCTTCTTCCTCCGGCAACTGGGTTTGCACCACCGTCGCTCTAGAGAGTTCGACGGGTAACTTACGTTCTGGTTATGGCGATGCCGGCACGGACAATCTCGGGGTAACTCTCCTCACCCACGATGCTTCTCATGATTGCATCGTCAACAGCGTCACAAGCACAGGTAGCGGCCAAGTCGCGCTCTTAGGTGCCGCCTACACTTCTTCCAACTCCAACTACGATCAACTCGCCCTCAAACTCGACACTAACGGAACCGCCGTTTCTGGATTCGGCACCAGCGGCTTTAAGCTTGTTTCTTCCGGTCCTGCAAACGACGTAAACAACACCGCTGTATTGATCGGCAGCTACATTTATACTGGCGGCCGCGTCGACAACGCTTCGCTTTACCAAGGCGGAGACTTGCAGCGCTATGCCATCAGCAACGGGGCCGTGTCTCCCATCGTATCCAGCGTCTCGGCCAACTCTCCCTCTATCAGTTCGGGGCAGGCGGTCGGGATGACCGTTACAGCGACCTATGCCGACGGCAGCACTTCCAGCGTGCCACTGAGCTCGATGAACCTAACCACTTCGAATTCGTCTGCGATCAACCTGAATAACTCCTCTCCTTACGTTTACTCCACAGCGTCAGCGGGCTCGCCGACCATCACTGCCGTCCTAGACGAAACATTCACCGCCCAATCTACGGTGAGCATTTCAGTCCCCGGCTACGCTACCGCAAATATCCGCGCCGACTGGGATGCTGCTTATGCAGACCGCAGCGGGCCCTACGCTTCTCCCAGTACAACCTGGTACGACCTAACTTCGAGTGGGTACGATGGGACAACAAACAACACTTCTCACGCAAGCTGGGTGGGTAGTGGCACCTATTCGGCACCTTACTGCCTGAGTCTTGACGGCCAAGGCTATGTTAACTTCGGAACCAACCCACTCGCGTCTCAAACCAAGATGATGTTTAGCAGCTGGGTCAAAACATCGAATGTGAATTCGACGGCAGATGGCGTGATCTTAGGCAATAGCTCCAATGCCTCAGGCAGCGGCTTCACGGTCCGTGAACACCCCAGTTATCGAGATGTCGTCATGTCGCTCTCCCCTCGAGGGTATTGGCGCCTAGGAGAATCGTCTGGCACCACAGCCGCCGATGAGACGGGAAATGGCAACACAGGCACTTATGCAGGGGGTTATACCCTAAAGTCTGCATCCGCGCTCAGCCCCGACCCGGACTACTCGGCTACTTTCAACGGGAGCACTGCCAAAATCACCACGACAAACTCTAACCTCAACCCCACATCCGCCATCACTCTAACGGCATGGATAAAACCTTCAGGCTCTTCCCAACAGCCACTCATGGAGTATGGCAATTCCTCTAGCTACGGCGTGCATTTATGGCAGCTCACATTTGATAAACTTTACGTGAATTTCGTCGATACGAGTAACGGCAATCACAACATGTCTTCTGGAACAAGCCAGTTTGTGGCGGGTACTTGGTATTTCGTCGCTGCCACTTACAACGGCAGCCAAGGAGTGCTCTATGTAGACGGGGTTGCCACCGATGCAACCACTCTTGGCTCGTTCACAATGCAAACGTCTTATGCTTTTAACATTGGCCACCGGCCTTCTGGTGGTGGCTATTACTATAACGGGGTTATTGACGATGTAGCCGTATTTCCTACGGCCCTAAGCACCGCCCAAATTGCCTCGCTGTACCGTGCGGGAAAAGTCGGCAAAACAGTCGATTTTACAGTTGGAAAAACCTACGAAACGGCAGTCTTAACCGATTCCCCGGTTGCCTACTGGCGCCTAGGGGACGCCAGTGGTTCTAAGGCTGCGCACGACAGCAGCGGTAACGGAAATATCGGGACCTACACGAGTACCACGCTTGGGTCGACGAGCGGTCTCTCCGGCGATTCCGACACAGCAGCCACTTTTTCAAGTTCTCGCTTGATCGTTCCTAGCTCTACCAACCTACAAAGCTTCACCAGTATGTCGCTGGAAGCGTGGGTCTACCCCACCTCCTGGCCGGCGAGTGGCCATAGCGCTTACATCATCTCTAAGAGCACGACATCGGAAGGCGCCGCGGGCTCCGATCCTTACAATATTTGGGTATTGGCTGTCGATCAGAACGGGAAAGTCGGATTTACGATCGCTACCAATTCAGCGGGCAGCTACAAGGTCGTTACGACCGCCACGGGACTTTCTTTAAATACCTGGTCGCACGTGGTGGGCACCTATAACGGATCAGTGATGAAGGTTTACATCAACGGTACCGCCGATGCGAACACGACATCCACCAGTCTCACGGTGGGTAGCAATACCAATACTGTGCGTATTGGAGCGTGGGTAGGATCTTCGGGGTGGGAAGAGTCTTTCACAGGAAAGCTCGATGAAATTGCAATCTACAACACTGGTCTGACGCAAACCCAAGTCACGAACCATTACAACGCCGCTTCGAGTTCGAATGCGGGGATGTGCCGTAGCACCTCATCTCTGTCTGACAACCTTTGGACGCATATTTCAGGCATTTTTTCTGGTTCTGCTGCGACTCTCTATATTAACGGACGACAGGAATGCACGGCCTCAATTAGCGGTGGGTTTACCTCGCCTAGCACTGCGCTCTACGCCGGAGCAACGAGCACAGGCACCGTGCCACTCACGGGTTCTATTGCCGATGTTAAAATCTATGGGACAAGCAATGGCTCCACAGTGGGAACCTCTACCGATGTGAAATCGAACTTCGATTTTACGGCGGATACGTACCGAGAGAAACCCGTAGGCAGCATTGTCACAAGCAATCTTTTGCTTCACCTAGATCCAGCCAATGCGAAACAAGGCCTACGCCCATTCCCGATTGGTTGTAATTCTACTGACCTTTCTTGGTTCGATATTTCTTCTTCTGCGCTCACAGGAACGCTGACGAGCTTTGCGAGCTGCGGAAGCACGACAGGCTGGAACGGCGATGGGACGACCGCTGTGAGCTCCACTGCGGGGCCGTACCGACTGACTTTGGATGGCTCAAATGATTACGTCGCGCTGACCAGCAATGGGATTATCACCGACACCAATGGCTTCACCGTGAGTGGTTGGCTTTACCATACAAATGCTGTGGACTACGCGACAGTGGCGCGTCTGAAAGGCACGACTTCAGAGTTTGTATGGGCCAACGGAAAATCCGGCAGCACCGGCACGGGCGGCGCTTCTGTTTTCTTTGGGTTCCGAGGTCAAAACTCGATGCGCTCCTCGGTAAGCACCTATTTCTTAGATAACATTCTCAACAAGTGGTACCACTACGCGATCACTTACAATGGATCTGGAAGGGGAACAGCAGGGAACTTCACGCTCTATATCAATGGCCGCTCGGTCGCTTTTTCATCTTCTTCGACAGTGGGAGGCTCGGGCAACCTCAATGAAATTGGCCGCGACACATCCGGTGGTTATTTTCAAGGCAGCATGGGCAATGTGATGGTCTACGATCGCGCGCTCAGCCAAACGGAAATCAGCCAAACCTGCACGGCAAAAAAGAGCCGATACGACCAAGGCTCTTGCAACGACTCTAATGACGGTTTCCGCTACTACCGCCTGAGAGGTACATCTTTGGGGGGCTACTGCAGTTACAATGCTGG
>JAIEOG010000342.1 GCA_019750655.1 bacterium | reverse complement strand
GTGGATCAGAAGCACGCCTGTGCGTTCGCGATCGAGTTGCGGCAAAATCTCCCGCAGGAAAAGCGACTGCACAGCGCTGCCTACTGGGCCCTCGACCCCATGGACTCCCGATACCAGAACGACAAGGCGGTCGCGCCGCACGCGCGGCTGGATGAGGCAGCTATCGATAGTCAGGTCGTTGTCCTGATCGGGGCGGGTAAGCACGGCGCTCAGCGCAATGGCTTGCGCACAGGACACCCGAAAAGCATTCCGGCACTGATCGTAAGTATCAAAGAAATACGGCGGCTTAGCGGCATGCGCCGCCAAGGAGCTAAGAGCTAACAAGAATAGGGTCTGCCACCGCATCGCGGTGGCTTAGCAGATTAGAGACCGATGGGGAAGTAGGTCACGACGATAACAGCGCCTTCGTCAGGCACGGTCGCAAACACGATTTCCCGAGTGCTGGAGTCGTATGCCCAAGCTGGGGGAACGACTTCCATGCCTTCCACCTGCATCGAAACGCTGATGGTATCGACCTTCGGATTGCCTTGGAGCGCGAAACGCTTCGGCAAGGTTTTCAATTGCACGCCAGTGAGGTCAAACGATTGACCCCAACCGGTCGAGCAGAGATCCGCTGTTTCCCCACTGAGCGTAACCGCCAGCTGGTTGAAGCGATCTTCAAACCCGGGAGAATCGATATCGGCACCATTCTGCAAGGCGCAGCGTTGGCCGCCGGCCGCGTAGTTCACCGAGTAAATGCGCAGTAACTCCGGTTTGTTGTTCTTCAAAGCCAAGAGCTTCTGAGCGTAGTACGAAATCACCGGCTCACCGCTAGGCGTAGTCGATTTATCGTCGCCGTAGGACAAGTAAACCAACACGGTCGGGATGCGCGAATCGGTTTTAAACGTATTCGTCATCGCTTCAAGCGAGGTCGCAAAACCGCGGCTGATGGCATCGGTGCTGAGGTTCAACATCGAAGGAAATTCGTTTTTGAAGTAAGCCGTGCGCTCGGCCAAGGTCCCCGTCCCACGCGTGATGGGAGTCGCTGGCGAAATCACACCTTTGTGGCCTACGCGCGCATCGTGATTTACGAACGCCATGCGGTACTGGCCATAAGTGCCAAGCTGAGAATCGATGTTTGCGAAGAGGTAACCCGCTTCGTCTACGATTTCGTCGCGGTGCTTACGCATCGGAGAACGATCGTCGACTACCCAGAGAACTTCCAACATATGAGGGTTGTAGTCCTGTGAAAAAACCTCAGTGGTCTGAGATTGTTTGAAATCGTCTTTGTTCGAGCAGCCAGGAGCCGCCAAAACAGAAAGAATACACCCCGCTGTAATCGCAAGGCGCTTGAACTCGGAGCTCAGAATAGACTTCGACAATAGCATCGCACTTCTCCAGGCAGGAGTAATTGCAAAGCCGCCGCCAAGGCACACACTAGGATCTCGTGCGGAATCCGTGCCTAGAGACGATCTTGAAAGCAGGGCTTAGCGTTTAAGAACCAGGCAAGTAGGGTGACAATACTCGGCCTATCGATAGGCGAATCTCTCGGTAAAACGGCGGAGTGTATTCCGGATGTATTCTAGGGTTTATGCTCGGCAGACCGGTACAGATCCCAGGTTTCTTCAGACTGCCCGCGCAAGGCCTGTAAGAAACGCGCCGACCAATGGCGGTTTTCTTCTTCGAGGCCTTGCTTGCGGGCTATTTCAGAAAGCACCGCAAATACGGAAGGCGTGACGCCTTGCTGAGAAGCCAGGCTTCGCAGCAGGGGTAAAGCGAGTGCCACCTGACCACTCTCCGCCAGCGCCAAAGCCGTAACCGAGCGAGAAGCGAGAGACTCGCTACCTCGGGAAAGGGCCAGCGCGGCGTCGAAATCGCGGAAGTAATAGTGCGAAAGCGCTAGTTCCTCACGCTGCTCGGGATCCCACGGAAAACTGCGTTGCGCCTCTTGGAGCGTTTGGTAGTAAGCTTCGCGGTAACCCAGGTGCCGCTCGGCGCGCGCGCGGGCCACGAGAAGACTCCACTGTCCTGGATCGGCTGTGGCGCCTCTGCGGAAACTCTCCCAGGCACCTTTCCAATCCCCCAGAGACTCTCGCTGTTTACCCTGCAGATAGAGATTCTGTGCTTTGTCTGAGACAAAGAGCGACTGCAGCTCACGCAGTTTGCGCTTCAAAGTGGCAGGCGCGATTTTTTCACGTGTGATAGCGGTTTCGAATAACTCCACTAAACCTGCGCGCCCTTCGACGAAAAACTGCAATTCGGCGACGCGCACGAAAACCACCTGATTGGCCGGATCCGCGAGCAAAAGCTTCCGCCACAGCGGGAGCGCCTGCTCATATTCGCCCTGTTCTAAGTAGTAGCTTGCCGCAAAGGCTGTGGGAGATGGAGTCGCTGCTTGGGCACTAACTGCCAGGCTAAGAAGCAGCGCTAACAATGCTTAAAACGCCAAGCTCATAGTCGAGCGCAGCGCATAGGCGAGAGATCCGCCTGGAGCCGCAATACCTGCTCCGGCTGCGAGCAACCCGAGATCGGCGCCCAGCTTGAGATTCTTGTAAACGGAGTATTCCGCTCCCAAGTCGATTTCGATCCCGAGGTTGGCGTCTTCACCGCCACCCACTGCTGCTTTACGTGCGAGGATCAAGTCGACAGTGGTCGTGAGCGAGGGACTCCATTCCACACGGACAGAAGGCTTCAAATAAAACAATCCTGAGAAAGAACTCGCACCGCTATAGGCCAATGGAGTCCCCAAACCAACCGATTCACTTCCCTGGGCACCCAAGAGCTCACGGCCCAAGATCAAGCCTGGGCTGCGGTTACGGTGGAGGAGCACGAAACCCGTCGCGTCGCCGGAGTTGATGTTTGAATCACCACTCGCGTACACGAACTCCAAGGAGCCTTTCACTTTGCGGTAATCGACAGCAGCACTCAACATCACTGCCAAGGCATTCATGGGAGTCGGATTGCCCCCGCTTAGGCTTACGGCATTTCCGGAAATCCAGGAGACTTCGCCGCCATAGGTGAAGAAGCCCGTCGTCTTTTTCATGTAAAGGTCGACGAGGTTATTATTCAGCGGGTGAGCGAGGCTGTTCGCCGCAGTATAAGTAGCCTTGTTGTGAAATTGCGGGTTGCGCGCTGTGCGGCCGGAGAGATCCGCACCCTGAGTGGCTGAACGCTGCTGCTTTTCATAGAGCAAGCCGGCTTCGACTTCCACTTCCGGGTTATCGTAACGCAAGAAAGCGCCGAAGAATTCTTGGTCGTTTTCGTTCGCGAAAACGGAGCCTTTATCGCCCTTCGTGTAAGCTAAACCCCCGACAACGTAGCCCAAGTGTAAGCGGTATTCGAGACGATCCCAGGTCGACTGGTAGTTGTCCCAGATGCCATCGCCGGCATCGTAGAAAAGCCCGTAACCCCAGGTCACCGGCATGCGGCCGAGACGGAAAACACCGATATCCGAAACCCACTCCAACCAAGCCCGGCTAAGCACCAGGGCACGAGCGGCCGTGTCTCCAAAAACATAGGCACCCTGGCCAACACCCAACGGGGCCGTCGCATCCGCCGTGAAGTTTGGCGAGGTCAACAGCGACCATTGCGATTTTACGCTGAAGTGGTCATCCACCACCAGATTGGGGAAGAGCAAGGCGCGCGTGGCGATGAAGTTCTTGGTTCGGTTGTTGCCGACGCCAAGGCCTAAACCATTGTAACTAGAGGCTTCGCTCCGAAGGTTTCCGGTGAAATTGAAAGTAGCTGCCCTCGCCGAGGACGCTAGAACCAGAACCGCACCAAAGAGGGCTAAATAGCGAGATTTCATCGTGTCAGACTTCATATCCGAGGCTGGAGGAAGAGTCATCCCCCCTTTTTCTGGAGTTCTTCCTCATAGTACTTGGCGTAGAGGGTATCCCATTGCCGGCTGTTCTCTGGCGGAGGCGACTTTTGGGAGGAAATCCGCTTCCGGGCGATTTCCGAGCAGGCTTCCATATTCGACAGGTACCCAAGGGCCGCCCGCTTGGCCTCTTTCATGGCGCCCGGCTTATCCGGATAGCTCACGATTCCGGCCTTTTCGAGGCCGTCGATGAGCAAGTGGACGATGTGGATCATTTTTTCTTCAGAAACCATGCTTCCCTCTTAGATGACTAGCCCGCGGTCTTTGATGAGCTGTTTCTTGATCATCTGGAACATCTTCTGGCGATCGATCTTATCGCCCATTTTCGCCGTGTACGCTTCGAGCAGCTTTTCGGCTTCGATATTGAGAGCGTCCTCTATCTTCAGATCGGCCGTGAAAATCTCCTCCATTTTCTTCAGGACTTCTGGCTCGGACTTTTTTAGTATTACGAGCTGGCGGGTCTTGAGAGTCTGCAGAATTTTCTGGCTGACCATCTGGATCTGAAACGGCTTGAGTCGCATGGCGCAAGAGTACTCGCGGCACGGCCAAGATTCAACGGCGGAACATGCGGCCTGTTTGGCGGAAACGGCTTCTTTGGTTTTCAGTGGGGGCGCTAGCCTTGCTCACGGTCCTAGGCGGCATTCTTCTGGCGTATGTGGGCGTTATAACCCACCGCATTGATACTCGGATCGCGCAGCTGCGTTCATCCCAAGCTTCGTCGTTTTACGGCTTTTACCCTTCCCTCGTCCCTGGAGCGACCTATAGCGCTAATGAAGTGCAGTCGCTGCTGCAAGGCCAAGGGTGGATTTCTCGCCAGTCGGTGGAATCGGTCATTCCCGGCGAATACCACACGAAACTCAGCGCCAATGGCTTAGAAGTCGTCGCGTTCCGCACGGAATTCCGCGGCCCGGGCCACCCGCTCCCGCAGCTCAAGGCGCTCATTATCTTTGAAGGCCCCCCGGAACACTTAGTTCTGAAATCCATCCAGCGGTTGGACACCGGCGAGACGGTCTCGGAATTCGCCTTTGCGCCTAAAAAAGTGGCGAGCTATTTCGCCGGCCGTTTGCGTACGCAGAATGCCGTTTCGCTATCGGAAATGCCGGTCTCGATGCGCACGGCTGCCATCGCTATCGAAGACGTCCGCTTTCTTGAGCACCATGGCGTGAGCTTGCGCAGCACGCTGCGCGCATTGATGCAGGACTTAATGGCCCGCCGTTTTGTGCAAGGGGGCAGCACCATCACGCAGCAGCTGATGAAGAATCTTTTCTTCTCGAATGAAAAGGCTATCTCTCGCAAAATCAAAGAGCTGCTTTTTGCGCTCATTACAGAAGCGCGCCATTCCAAAGAAGACATTCTCGAGGCCTATTTGAACGAAGTGTACATGGGCCAATGGGGCCCGCACGAGATCCACGGCGTTTCGGAAGGCGCCCAGTATTACTTCAACCGGCCGGTATCCCGTTTATCGCTGGCGCAGAGCGCGACACTCGCCGCGATTATCCAAGCGCCGAATGCCCACGACCCTCGGCGCCACCCAGAGAAATCGCTCAACCGCCGCAATCTCGTCCTGAAAAAGATGCTCGATGCCGAGTTCATTCTCGACGACGAATACAACGATGCACTCCAAGAACCTCTCGGTGTGCCGAAGCTGGGAACTTTGGCTGATGTCGATTACGCGATCGATCTCGTCTTGAACAAGCTGCCCAGCGATGTCCGTGCGCGTTTGGACACGGACATTCTGAGCCTCTACTTGCCTTTAAACCCGTTTTTGCAAGGCGCCGCTGCCGACGTCCTTACGCAGAACATCGATCGTTTAAAGACGCTTTCGCCAGAAATCGCCGAGAAGGAAAAGCGCGGCGTCCACCTCCAAGGAGCTTTGATTTCCGTCGATGTGAAAAATTGCACGCTACTCGCACTCCAGGGAGGTACGAGTTACCGCATCACGCAGTTCAACCGCGTGACTCAGGGCAAACGCCAACCTGGCTCTTTGTTTAAGCCGTTTGTTTTTTTGGCCGGGTTTAGCAAACCCCTCGACCCACCTCTGACCGCCATTACGGAGCTAGATGACTCTCCCTTTGAATGGAGCTACGACCGTCAAACTTGGTCTCCGAAAAACTACGACGACGACTTCCGCGGCCCTGTAACGGCCCGCGACACTCTGGAAAAGTCCATCAATGTGCCGACCGCGCGCCTTGCGGAGAAAATCGGCTTGGATAAGATCCGCGAAGTCATCACCAAGGCGGGCGTGACATCCCCTGTGCCTTTGGTTCCTTCGCTTTCTCTGGGCGGCATCGACGTAACGCCCATCGAATTGGCCGAAGCATTTACCACGCTTGCGAACCTAGGCCAGCGCTGCGAGCTTCGGCCGCTACTCCAAGTTTTTGATAGCTCTGGCAATCTGCTTCTCGAAACGCAGAAACAGCAGCAACCCGTGTTAGACCCCATCCCCGCATTCCAAACCGTGCACCTCATGCGCGGCGTGATCCAGCACGGCAGTGGGCGCGGCGCCCTAGCCGCGGGCTTAGGCGAACGCGATTTTGCGGGAAAAACCGGCACAACGAACGAAGGCCGCGACACTTGGTTTGTGGGCTTTTCGCCAACGGTGCTGACCTTGATCTGGATGGGTTACGACGAGCACGAAAAGCTAGGGCTCACGGGCGCTTCAGCGGCCGTTCCGATGTGGGCGAGTTTTATGAAAGCCGCCCGGCCTTTTATCCAAGATGAGAAATTTGCGGTTCCTGAAGGCTTACGCGAAGTGAAGATCGAGCGGACTAAAGGCGGAGGCTGCGCCGATCCGCAGGTTGAATACTTCCTGCCCGGCACAGCCCCCAGCCATACTTGCGATTAATCAGCGAATTTCGTAGGTACCGTCGACGTAGCAGCGGTTCGACTTACCGAATTCAATCTCGAAGATCTCGCGCTTGCTCTCCCAGACTTTCCCGTCTGCCTTTAGTTTGAAAGTAACGACGTTATTTCCCTTGCGCTCAGAAAGCTTGGTTTCGATTTCGACATCGGCTTGGATCGTTTTCTCATCGTCGAAGGTGCCGCCCACAGGCTCCCAAGACAGAGCGCTTTGCAACGTAACCTGAGATTTTTTCGAACCTTCGCAGTTCACATTGATGGAAAAGCCAGTGGGCAGTTTGCAGTCTGCCACGGGAACTTTAGCCACCAACCGCACCTGCTCCATGCCTTTGCGTTCCCGACCAGGCACATTAAACAAGTCATAGATTTCGTCGGGCGCAGACGAGCCTTGAAAGACCAATTCCACTCCCGAGGCAGAGATATTCAAACCATCTCCACCTGAGCAGCGAAGCTGCTTGAAACTTGCCGATGCCGACACCGCGGCACCCAAAACTAAAACACCGGTTAAGAACTTCATCCATCCCCCTCCATTAAGTTTTAATTACTGTAACGCTTCTAGCTGGCCAACGAGCGCACGCGCGCAGCTAATGCTCGCATCCAGCTCTGCGATCTCTGGCGAGTCAGTGGTCTCCGCGACTTTTTTCACTTCCGCGTAGAATTTTTTGAGGTAATTGTCGTGCAGCCATTGGACGGTATCTCGCACTCGCATATGACCATACTCTTCGACCATCCCATTCACTGCTTTCGTAGCTACCTTCCGCAATAACTTTTTGTTCATCACAGAGATATTGGGGGTCGCGTAAAGGCCGGTAGTGGCGGAGCCCCCAGCATACACCCAACCCGATACAATCTTCGCCATCCAGTGGTAGGTAAAAGGAAGCGACACGAGATAGCCCCCGGCCGTCATGACAACTACGGGGGAAACCAATTCACTGATAACCATCGCGCTATCAGCGTTCGCCAAGACATGGAAAGCGAGCTTGTTCTCTTGCCTCATCTGCTCGAGTTTCGCTTCAATGGCCTTGCGGAGTTCCGAATCCACCAAATTCATCGCGCTGTGCTTTTCTCGAAACTGGGAAAGCATCTCCGCCCAACGAGCTCCGTCCAGAGCCTCATTGACCGCGAGCCTTAGCTCACCTTGCACACTCGGGGACTGAGAAATGGCCGTAAGCTCTTCATAAACACGGTTAAATACATGGTGCCGCAGAAACTCGTATTCCTCTGAGCGGTACGCACGTTCGTCCGCCTCGTCCGCACGTTTATAAAGCCCCGCCAGGCTTTTGCGCAGAAGCCGTGGCCCCCAATAGAACCCTTTGCTCCAAAGGCCGCGATACCTCTTATTGAAGGCATCCGTAATGGCGACTCCGACGGCATCCGCGGGTGGACTAGGGAACGGCACACCGCCCTTCGCCAGAAGCGCCTCCAACGTAGGCTCTTCTTCGTCGCCAGTTTCGGATAGAGAAGCTTCGTCACCGTCAGCAGCTTGGGATACCGCTGTCTGCGATGTCACCGTTTCGGTAGCCGATGGAGCGAGCGTGGGATCGATCAATGCCTCGACTTCCTCTCGCTTTTTGAACAGTTCCTTAACCCAGCCCAAAGCTTGGCTGGTCTTCTTAATCTCTTCCTGGAAAGCTTCTAGCCCGGTCTCGGCTTTCAGGGCTTGCTCGAGGGCCCCGAGTTCTGCGCGGATGCGTAGCTTGGTGATCTGCAGGTTGTGCAGAGCTTCCATAGGCTCCACGAGCACGGGCGTCGATCTCCCATCTGCGCCGACGTTGTAGAAATTGAGCTTGTCGCCCACTTCTGCTTTCACGGGATCGCTTTCGATCGCAAAAGCCCCGTGCACTTCAATGCCGCAAACTCGGGTCAGTTCATCAATCCAAATCGGCCAGTATTTTCGGTGCACACCGATATGGGCTTTGTTGAAGATGAGGATCACCTTCTTCTTAGACTTCGCCACTTCTTTGAGCATTTCGACGAAAGGCGCCTGGTTGTATTGATCGGTCACCATTGCCATCACCACGTCAGCGACATCCAAGAGTGCCTTGGTCTGTAGGTGGTTTTCGGTGTGGTACGAATCGATATCCGGCAAATCGACGATCGTAATCGACTCGCGCACGAGTGGGCTTTTACGCCAAATCAGGTGCGGCCCGCCTGTAGGACTAGGCATCGTGGCATCCATCGGCGTGCGCTGTTGCGCATGCGTGAAGCCCCCAAAGAGCAAGGGGATATCCGTCTCTGGAAAATCGGGATTAAGAAGCGCAAGGGGCAGCTTTGTGGACCCGCCAATCGCGCTCACATTGGTAATACGTCTGTCGCCGTAGGCGCCCAAGAGCTGATTTGCCAGCGTCGATTTACCCGAATTGGCCGCCGCCATAATCCCCACAACGAGGGGGCGATTCACCATTTGAGCCTGAGGCCCAAGCTTATGGATAAGGAGACGGTGCACATCGGTAGTGTCGTAATGCAAGCCCGCAGCCTGCATCCGAGCTTCGAGCGCATTGAGGGATTTCACAATCCCCTGCAGAGCTCGGCTCCACTGCCTTTGTAGATCGATCGCCCGCTGTTCCGCAGACGAGACATGCGCCTGCCCAGCACGCGCAATGATTAGAGTTAATAAAAGGAAGCCCCTGGAAAACCCACCTATCCCAAGTCGCATAACTCAGCCATAGGGTTTGCGCAACGCGTTGGCAAGATAAATGAAGACAGGGTGATCTCGGTATTAGATATTTGCCCCTTGGGGGATTCACCATGCGTCTTTGGACCGCAGCTTTGTTTGCCGGCCTATCTTCAGCCGTCTTTGGCACCTGGGCGGGAACGTTCACTGGCAGCTCCATTCAGGGGATAGAACATGCCATCTATGAAGCAAGATTTCCCTTCATCGGCTTTCGCTCTCAACTAAGCCTGACTGAGACCTACCCGATTTCTCAGGCCTATTCGGTCACCAATGAAAGCGCCGCTGGGCAACACCTGGTTTGGGCAGTGTCTTTAGAAGTAAGCCAGAAACCGCAAAGGGTCGTTATCAATGATTTCACCCGCTGCACAACAGCCGGAATGATGACCCCGGGCAATGCACTCAATGCAGCGGGCGACGAGTTACAGACCCTCGGACGGAAAGAATTCCCCGTCGATAAGACTTTTGAAGTGGGCCGCTTCCACTTTGCGGGGCCCGATACTTACGATCAGATTACGCTCCAGCATTGGTGGACCTGCGCAGAAATTCTCCCGCAGAAAACCACCCCTACCGGCAAGTATTGTGGCGAAGAGGAAATAACTCCAAGCGACGCCCTTCTCAGCGCTTATGACTCTGTGAAAGATCACTTCCAAGACTTCCCGCAAAACAAAACAGTAGCGGTAGTACCCCGCTATTTTGTCCGCCGTTCAGCACCCGCCGTCCTGCATTGGACGGCTTGCATAGACTAAAAGGTGCCAATCTACTTTAGGGCCCCTGCGGCGCTAGGTGCCACCTGGCTCCTGGGGGGCCCCAAAGTAGATTGGCACCTTTAGATTATTCGGTGATGCGGTCGATGCGGGCGCCGAGGCTGGCTAGTTTGCGATCGAGTTTTTGGTAGCCGCGATCGAGGTGGTAGATGCGGCTTACGCGGCTTTCGCCTTCGGCACTCAGAGCGGCAATCACTAGCGAAGCGCTCGCGCGTAAGTCTGTGGCCATCATTGGAGCGCCTTTGAGTTTTACGCCGCCGCGGATAACAGCTTCGTTGCCTAAGATCTCAATCTGAGCACCCAAGCGGCGCAATTCTGCGACGTGCATGAAGCGGTTTTCGAAAATCGTTTCCTTGATGCGGCTCACGCCGTCGGCTTGGCAGAGCGCTGCCATGAGCTGCGCTTGCATGTCGGTGGCAAAACCCGGGAAGGGCTCTGTTTCGACGACTACCGGCGAATATTTTTCCACGGGCTTGATTGCGATCTCGTCCCCGTGATCGCTCACTTCAATGCCTAGGCCCATCTGGCGAAAAACCGCGAGAACGCTTTCGAGCTGCTTCGCATCGGTATTGGTGATGGTAATGGCACTGCGCGTGGCCGCTGCGATTGCGATCCAAGTGCCCGTTTCAATGCGGTCCGGGCAGATGCGGAAAGAGGCCGGCGGCGTGAGTTTGCCGCCAGTAACTTTAATCGTGGAAGTGCCTAAGCCTTCTACTTCGGCGCCGGCCAGCTGGAGAAATTTTCCCAGTTCGACGACTTCGGGCTCTTGAGCAGCGTTCCGGATGGTCGTCGTGCCCTCGGCGAGAGCTGCGGCCATCATGATGTTCTCGCAACCCGTAACGGAAACCTGCGGGAAGCGGATTTCCGCTCCCTTCAATCGGCCGCGCACTTCCGCGTGGATGTAGCCACCGTCGACTTTCACTTCGACACCCATCTTTTCCAGTGCGGAAAGGTGGTAATCCACCGGGCGCGCTCCAATGGCGCAACCACCCGGTAGGCTGACTTTCGCCCGGCCGTGTTTAGCGACGAGCGGCCCCAGAGCCAGAATTCCCGCACGCATCTGGCGCACGAGTTCATAACCGGCAACGGGTTCCAAAATACGGGGCGCGAGATCGACGGTGCCCGCTTCTTTGTCCCATTGGCTTTCGGTGCCCATTTCACCCAAGAGTTTGAGTGTGGTTTCGATATCCCACAGGCGCGGCACGTTTTCGAAGCGCACCGGCTTATCGAAGAGCAAGCCGCTAAAAAGCAAAGGCAAGGCCGCGTTTTTAGAGCCGCTGACGGGGATGCTGCCTTCGAGTTTTGCAGGGCCTCGGATGACTAATGCGTCCATTTTCTACCTTTAAGGGCGGCGCCCATAAGCGATCCGGTCTTTGCCCGCCAAATCGGGGAAGATCGCGCTCGAAACATAGCCCGCTTGCTGCAAAGCCTCGAGCACGGCGGCGCCTTGATCCGACCCTATTTCTAACAGCAGAGCCCCACCCGGGACCAATCCTTTCTTACCGACATCGATGAGCTTGTGGACGATTTCTAGGCCGGATTCGCCGCCGTCGAGGGCCTCGACGGGCTCTTGCCGGACCTCACGCGAAAGGCCTTCCATTTCCCCGCGCGCGACATAAGGAGGGTTGCTGATCAAGGCATCCCAAACTCCCCCGTTCAGTGCGAAAAAGTCGCCTTGGAAAAGGGTGAAAGCCACGGGCCGCTCCAAGAGCACCACATTTTTCCGGATATAGGGAATGGAAGCTGGGTTGAGTTCCCAGCAGTACCAATCCCATTTCGCGCGCTCCTGGAGAAGCGAGATACCAATCGCCCCCGTTCCGGGCCCCAGCTCCGCAATCCGCAGAGACCCAGAGGGCAGTAGCTCCAGAGCTTTTTCAACTAAGCATTCCGTTTCTGGGCGTGGGATTAAAACGCCCGGCCCGACGTGGAAACGCTCTTTCCAAAAGTCGGCGTAACCCAAGATGTACTGAAGGGGTTCTCCCGCTAAGCGCCGCGCAAAGGCCTTTTCCAAGGGTGCTTGTTCCTGGGGCGCTAAGACCTGCGGCCCGCGGCGGATAATTTCCGCGGAGTTCCAACCCAGCACGCCTTCTACGAGCAGGCGCAAATGGTACTGTGGATCGCCGCATTCCGCGCGTGTCTCTTCAAGCTTAGCCTTCCCCTCTCGGATGAAAGCGTCGAGTGTCATTATCTTCCAGGGCCTGCCTGGTTTCGGAGGGCTTCGGCTTGGTAATAAGAGATGAGCTGGGAGATCATCGGCTCGATATCGCCGGACATAAAGGAATCAATTTGGTGGAGGGTGACGTTGATGCGGTGATCCGTCACACGCCCCTGCGGGAAGTTATACGTGCGGATTTTCTCGCTACGTTCGCCTGTACCGACTTGGCTTTGCCGGTCGGCTGCAATCTTTGCATGCTGCTCTTGCTGTTTTTGATCGAGCAGACGTGAGCTCAACACTTTCATCGCCTTGGCTTTGTTCTTATGCTGCGATTTCTCATCGCGGCAAACGACAACCATTCCCGTAGGGATGTGCGTGATGCGCACGGCGGAGTCTGTGGTGTTCACGCTTTGGCCACCCGGGCCAGAGCTGCGAAAAACGTCGATGCGCAAGTCATTGGGATCCACGTGGACTTCGACTTCGTCGGCTTCTGGCAAAACGGCGACCGTCACCGTGCTGGTATGCACGCGGCCTTGGGTTTCCGTTTTAGGAACGCGCTGCACGCGGTGCACGCCGCTTTCGTGTTTCAAACGGCTGTAAACGCGATCGCCTTCGATGAGCGCGATGATTTCTTTCATCCCACCCACATCGTTATGGCTCGCGCTCAAGATATCAATTCGCCAGCGGTGTTGCTCGGCGTACTTGCTGTACATGCGAAAAAGATCGCCCGCGAAGATACCGGCTTCGTCGCCGCCCGCTCCGGCGCGGATTTCTAAAATGCTGTTGCGTTCGTCGTTGGGGTCTTTGGGCAGAAGGAGGATCTTGAGCTCTTGTTCCAAGCCCGCAAGCTTGCCTTCGAGTTCTTTATTCTCTTCGACGGCTAGTTCTACGAGCTCGCCGCTTTCTTCCTTAATGACTTGGACGTTCTGATCGAAATGGGACTTGAGCTGTTTGTATTCGCGGTAGGCCTTGATCAAAGGCTGCAGGCTGCTGTGTTCTTTGCTTAATTTTTGGAATAGCTGAGGCTGCCCCGCAACCTCAGGCGAGGTCAGCCGCACTTCGATATCCTCAAAGTGCGCTTCTACTTCACCCAGCTTATCGAACATCTTTCCTAAGCTTTCCTAAGCTCAGGCTTAGTAAGAACGTTTGCCGTCTTTGCTCGTGTACTTCTTCATGAAGCGCTGCACACGGCCTTCGGTATCGACCAAGCGCGCTTTGCCCGTGAACAACGGGTGGCAAGCCGAGCAAGTTTCAATCCGGATGTCTTTTTTCGTGGCCCGAGTGTGGATCTCGTTGCCGCAGGTGCAACGGATAGTGGTTTCATAATATTCGGGGTGGATACCGGGTTTCATTGGGTCTCTCCGCTTTCAAACAAAACTAAGTTTCGCACTTTTTCACAAAACCGCCATCTTCGCAAGGCCTGGGAGCTCAATCGGGTGAATGCGGTACGTTTGGGACTCCAGACCCCGGACTTCCAGAATCTGGGCAATCTGGGGCGTCGGGCCGCGCTTCTCTAAGAAAACAACCGCTTGCACCGCACAGGCCACCCATTCCCGGACAGCGTCGAGCGAAGCCCCGGGAAGCGAGAGCAGGAGCAGAGTCTCCAGCCTCCGCAGCCCCTCGCGCGCGCCATTCGCGTGGAGCGTGCAGGCACTGCCGGGATGCCCTGTATTGAGCGCCTGGATTAGATCCCAAGCTTCGGCCCCCCGGCACTCGCCCAAAACCAATCTATCCGGCCGCATCCTCAGGGCATTTTTAATCAAGGTGGAGAGCGGGACCTCGCCCACCCCTTCGGGCCCGGCTTGGCGTGCCTCGAGAAATACCGTGTGCGGGTGAGCTACGCGGATTTCCGCGGCCTCTTCCACCACGACAACCCGCTCCTGCACCGGAACCGTTTCAAGGAGCAGATTCAATAGAGTTGTTTTCCCACTCCCTGTTCCACCGCAGAGCAGGATGTTTTTTCTTTGCGCAAAGGCCCGCGCGACCCAACAGGCCGCGGGCCCAAAACTCTCCAAAGCAATCGCCCCCAGGCCCGCATGTTTGCGAATGCTGATCAAGGGCCCCGTGGGAGCGATGGGTGGATAAATCAGGTGAAAGCGGCTCCCGTCGGCAAGCCGCCCATCCAAGTAAGGCCGAGCTGCATCGAGGCGCTTGCCCAAGGGGATTACGAGGCGGTCGACAAAGTCCGTGAGTTCTTCCTGCGCACTAAACGGTGGTTCAATGCATTCCAGGCGCCCCTTTTTTTGCACATAGGCCGAATGCAATCCATTGATAAGCAAGTCTGTGACTTCCGCATCGAGCACCCACGGCAAGAGGCGCGCAGCGGCTCCCCTAAACTGTTTTTCCAATCCCGCGCTCACAACCCCTCATGGAAATTTTCTTCAAAACGCTCCCAACGCTCTTGCCCTTCGACCCGCGATCGCATGGCGAGTGTCAGCGCCATCAGGATTTCTTGCTTCTCGGAAGATCGCGTACGGGCTTCGAAAATCAGCCCAAGGATCGGAAGGTCTTTAAGCACCGGCACGCCTTCTTCTTTTCGGTGGCTTACCTGCCGCACAAGACCGGAGAGCAAAACTGTTTCGCCATCCACGGAATCGACTTTCGTCTCCAGTTTCCGGTGGTGAAGCGCCGGGATGCCGGCAATGGCCTGGCTGGTATCGAGATCAGAGATCTCTACCTGAATGTCGGAATGCAGGCGGTAGTAGTCCGCGCTTTCGGGACGGATCTTCACTGAAAGACCAAAAGGCTTCCATTCCACATGGCGTTGCAAGCGCCCGTAGGTCTCCGATGTCGTGGGTACGGGGATTTCTCCCCCCGAACTAAACTGCGCTTGCTCGCCTAAGCGCACATACAACTCTGGACTTGCGAGCACACGGCCTCGCCCCTCGCGTACGAGCTGCTGGATCCACGCGCGCGTTCCACCAGTTTCAATCGAGAAGGATCCCTGCCCCGCGAGCCCAGTTCCCGCCGTGAAAAACCCTTGCGCGGAGGCTTGCAGCATTTCCGGCCAATGCAGACCCGTCTCGCGGCGTAGCGCTTCGTCGATTTCTAAGAGCTCCACCGCCACACGGACGACACCCGTGGATTCCGTCGAGGGAATGTCCGCCGATCCGACTTCTATGGCGAAGAGGCGTTCTTCACCTTGGTGGCTCCAAGTACGGAGCACTGTTCTTCCGCGGGCTTTCGCTGTGAGGAGGATTTTGTCGGGAGGTATGGCCCGCGCCCGGGCGACCTTAGGGTTGGCTAAGGCCGCCCGGCGCAGGTTCTTCACGTTGACTGTACGGTTCGCGCCGAGGGGGATGAAGACGCGTTCCGTTCCCTGCCAAG
>JAIEOG010000219.1 GCA_019750655.1 bacterium | reverse complement strand
AGTCTTGGGAAATGCGATCGCCTTGGAAGTACAGGCACGTTAGCGTTTTCGGCTAAGCCGCATAAGAGCACCGAGTTTGGTCTCGGCGCGTGGGCGCAGGGGAATCTCAAAGCATTCGAAAAAACTCTCCACCGCACGGCGCGCTGCTTCGCTGGCCGAGGTTTCCACTTCCAATTCGTAGAAACGGTGCCGGCCGACTTGGGCGGCGTCTAACTCGCCCTTGAATTTTCCGACTTTCAAAATCGAGCGGCGTGTTTTCAAGGTGCCGATGGCTTTTAAGCTCTCAAGATTTAGCTTCGGAAACAGAGCCCGCAGCCTGGTTACTACGGTGGAGTCAAGGTGGGCCCAGGGTAGTTTGCCCCGCCGCAGAGCGCTAGCGACTTTTGGAGAAACCGACTGCTCCCACTCCTGCCGCACATGCCAGCCCTGCTTGGCCTTCTTGGCCGTCTGGCGAATCTCCGCTTTAAGAGTGAGAATCGGGGCTTTGCCGGTTTGTTCGCGCAAGCGCAATCCCGCGCCGCCACGTCCCAATTTGTTTTGAAAATCGAAATAGGTGTTCTTCTGCGTCTTGGGCGAGTGGCTCAAGCGATTTAGTTTGCGGTACTCCTGCGCCGTCAGCCCAAACTTCAGTTCCTTTTCCATTACTTGATCTGCTCGTGGCAAAGCTCTTTACCAGGTTCGATACCGCGGTGGATGATCTTGCCGGGAATCCCCACGACGGTAGAGCAGGGTGGGGCATCCTCAATGACGACGGAGTTCGCTCCGATACGCGATCCTCGCCCAATGGTTATGTTGCCCAGCACTTTGGCGCCTGCGCCGATGACGACCTTGGGTTCGATTGTCGGGTGGCGTTTCACTTTCTCAAGATTCGTTCCTCCGAGAGTAACGCCTTGGTAGATGATGACATCATCCCCAATAATCGCTGTCTCGCCGATAACGGTTCCCATGCCGTGATCGATAATCACATTGCGCCCGAGCTGCGCTCCGGGGTGGATGTCGATGCCGGTGAGAAAGCGCGAAGTCTCAGAAACCCACCGCGCTAGAAAATACATTCGGCTGCGGAAAAGAAAATGCGCCACACGGTGCAAAGCGACGGCTTTAACTCCGGGGTAGAGCAATAAGATTTCAAGCTTGCTTCGAGCGGCTGGATCGTAGGCTTTGTAAGCGCTTAGCATCTACCGACGGTAACACAGCCCAGGCTCTACTGGGAGTCTTCGATGCGGAGAGAAATGACGGTACGGTGGAAGACGATGTAGCGAAGGCTTACGGTTTGGCCTGGCTGTAGTTCCTGCCACGCCTTACGGTTTACTGAGTAGTTCTTTCCATCGATTTCGAGGAAAAAGAAGCGCCCGCCCTCGCCAGTTTTGGAACTAGGCTTATAACGGATCACGCCTTTTTTATGGCCTTCCATCCAAGATGCCACAGTCGCGTAGAGTAACCCGACGCCCAAAAGGGCGAGCCACAGTGGAGACACGGGTGTTTTAGACGAGTCGTAGAAGAATCCAATAACGATGAGCATCGCTGTGCAAACCGAGAAGATGAGTCTCAGAAGCATCGGGGTAACAAAGTGGTACTCTTTGGGTGCCATGTTGGCTGCTTAGCGGCGCGTAGCGCGGCGTTTGAGTTTGAACTTCGGGTCCATGGCCAAAGCGCCGCCGTCCGTCGGAGCTGGCATGTGCGGTTGCACTTGCGCTACGGGTGTCGGAGACGTGAGAGCCGATTGGCGTGCGGACTGCGAAAGTCCCAAGCTTAGAACCGAGAGAACCGTTGCTACGACACTCATCGCGAAAACGATGCGTGCGTTAGCAGCCGGGCGAGCCGTCTGCTTCATGCTTTTTTGCAGGCTCGTGGAATAGTGGTCTGGCATTTCTTTGAGCATCGCGCTTACTTTTTCGAGGCTTGCGACGATCGCTTCGCTGGCTTGGCGAGCGGCTTCGAAGTGGCGTTCCACGGCGTCTTTCTCCATCGAAGGAGGAAGCGCTGGGAAGGAAGGCACAGTAGCCGGCATAGAGGGAGCGGGAGTCGCTTCAGCTGCGACAGGCTCTGGGCCCATCGTGGCAGCAGCCACTAAAGGTTCGGTTGTCGGCTCTACAGCTTCCACAGCTTCTTTTTTACGGCGCGGCGAACGGCGGCGCGGCTTACGCTTAGGCTTTTCTTCGGTTTCTTCTTCGGAGGCTTCCACAGTCTCTTCGGATTCTTCTTCGGAAGCGCTTTCGTCCGTCTCTTCGGACTCGGCTAGGAAGGCAGCGACTTCTTCGTCGGATGTTTCCTCAGCAACGGCTTCTTCGCTCGCCGTTTCGACTTCTTCGGAAACCATCTCTAAATCTTTTTTCTTGCGACCCATAATCCCCTCCCGCACAAAGGCCCACTTCAGGCCTAGGGCAGGCAAGAGCAAGGCGTATGCCAGGCAAACCGTGCGTGGGTAGCGCGCCTGGGGCCCCATAAAGTGCCAGAAGGGGGCTCTGGGAAGCCGCGGAAGGGCACCTCAGGGCCCTGCGGACAGGCATTATAGCCGTTTGATTTCAATGGGTTATACCGAGCTAAACGGTGCTTCCGGCGGGCTGCCGGGAAGTGGTATCCTTAAAGGATGAAACGAGCTCTTTTCCCAGTGCTGTTTCTTGCCTCTATTGCCCTAGCCGAGAACCAGCCGCAGCAAGCCGGGGCTAAAGGGAGCAACGTCACTATCTTCGACGACACTGTTTTCAATCTCAATGGAAGCCAAGATCCCGACACGCGCACGAGCGTGGGCGGCAACACCCGCTATCTCGATAAGACAAAGAATTTTGACTACAACTCCGAGACACGGCAAAACGCCATAGGGGGTTGCGACTCTTTGCGTGAAAAAAGCTATAAGGCTTTTCAAGAGTGCGTGAATTCGAAACTATCCCCAAGTCGCGGGAGCTCGAGCGTCGGAACGGAGTCTTTGATCCAGAAGAAGCCGGTGGAGCGGCCCGATCCGGCGACGGGAGATCCAGATCTCGGTATTGGAGATGATTGATGAAGCTGTCCCACATCGCGTTGGCCGCACCCAAGATTGATGACGTTTTAGAAAAGCTCCGAGTCCTCGAACTCAAAGTAAAAGAGACGCATGAGGTTCCCTCGGAGAAGGTAAAAGCCGCAATGGTGCCGGTGGAGTTTTCGCCGCACTTTCGAATTGAGATTTTAGAGCCCACGGCTCAGGACTCGCCGATTGCGAAGTTCCTGGAACGCAAGCCAGCGGGCGGAATGCACCATCTTTGTTTTGAAGTCTCGCAGTTGGAACGCTGGTTGAAAGTCGTCCAAGATGCTGGGCTAGAAGTCTTGCCGCCTGGTATCCGCAAAGCCGCTCGGGGAAAAGCCTTCTTTATCCACCCGAAAAGCCTGGCCGGCGTTCTCGTCGAACTCGAAGAAATCGCCTAAGGCGAAGAAAAGGCCCCCATGCGTTACGATCAGGTCAGCTATGTGCCGCCTCTTACCAAGATCACCAAGATTCTGATTTCGCTTTGCGCAGGTATGTATTTCCTAGCGCTCGTTTTGCGCGGGATTGCGGGAATTGATCTAAATGACACGTTCGGCTTGATTCCCTCCGACGTTTGGGAACACGGCAAAGTATGGCAGCTCGTTACCTATATCTTTCTCCACGGCAACGCCTTCCACTTGCTTCTCAACCTGATGATTCTGTGGTTCTTCGGCGCTGAAATCGAAATGCGGATGGGGGAGTGGAAGTTTCTTCAGTATTTCTTCCTGTGCGGCATTGGTGCGGGGTTGTTCAACGTCTTTGTGAAGTACGGCTTGATCGCGATGGGTAGCGTGGAAGCGCAAGCGACTGTTTCGAACGCGATCATCGGCGCGAGTGGGGCACTATTCGGGCTGCTTGTGGCCTACGGAGTCTTTTTCTCTGATCGGTATCTACTGCTTTTCTTCATGTTCCCGTTGAAAGCGCCCTACTTTGTGATGGTCATCGCGGGAATGGAGTTGCTCTTGGGTCTAGAAGGCCGCCAGGGCGATAACGTCGCGCATTTTGCACACTTGGGGGGGGCCCTCATTGGGGCTGCTTACCTGTGGTGGCATTACATTCGCCCGCGCAGTGCTAAAAACCGCGGCAATCGCGAGCGCGAAGATTTGAAAAAGCGTTTTACGTTGATCGTGAACGAAGGCAAGGACGCAGAGACTCGCCGGGGAGACGATCCGAATTTCTGGAACTAGCCCGCGCGAGCGAGCTGGTTCACCCCCTGCACCCACCACGACCTTTTTCTAAGCGTCCGCTGTTCTATCCATTCTAAAAAAAGGGGGCTCTATGCGCAGTGCTTTCTGCAGGCGGCTGTTTGCGGTCGGGGTTTTGCCATTCTTCTTTTTTTCGAATTCAACAAGGCGCGATCCCACCGAAGCGGAGAGCCAAGCCATTGCAAAAGTCCCGGGCTGCACGGCTTTCCATGTGAGCAATACGAGCGGCAAACACCTGCTCATTACCGCGCGCCATTGCTTTGGGTACCAAGCGACGAACTGGTGTAAAACGGGGGAGTTCAAAAAAATCGATGGCGAAACGGGTAAGTGCTTGCGTCTCGTCGCTGGAGATCGGCAGCATGACATCGCACTTTTCGAAGCAGGATTCCAAAATCCGGCCCGTGCGACTTACTCACTCGCAGCGCAACCCGCCGCAGTGGGAACGCGCTTGCAGATGATTGGTTACCCCGCAGATGTGTACCGCAAAGGCGCGCTCACGCTGACGGAAAACTGCTGGGTGCTAAAAACCGGGGTCCAGAGTCCGCACAGTCGCAAGGGCATCTACGATATTTCCTCGCTCCACAATTGCACAACTTACGGCGGCAATAGCGGCGGCCCTATGATCGAAGAAGGCACGCAGGTCGCGATTGGTCTGCCATTCACCTACATGCCTGGCGATTACACGCAACGCGATCCGCAGAATCTGCAGACGTCTGCGCACCTCGCGCAAATGTCGGACTTCGTGAATACCTTCCGCCCGACGTTGGTCGCTGAAGGCGTGGTCATCGAGGAATAGTTACTTGCTCTCGTCCACTGCCGGGGCAGCTTCCGGCGGTGGGCCTGGGATAAAGTCTTTCACCCAGTGGGCTTCGGCCGTCGGGCTATCCGGGGCAGAGGAGTGCTGGGTATCGATGAACACCAGCACGGCTTTTGGGAAATGCTCTCCCAGAGCATTTAAATTGCGCGGTTCGTTTTCGAATACAGCAATTACCTGCCCGAGTTTTTCGATCGTTTCCATGGCCTGCCGTTTGAACGCTAGGTCGTCCATCTTGCCGTCAGGTTTCAAGACCAACCGAGTTTTCTTTCCAAAGGGGAATCCCCGCTTTTTGAGGCTCTTTTCCGAGCAGGTTCCCATCCGTGGTGTGTCGCGGCCGCTCAAGTAAACAACCGTGGCACCCAGTTTCGCGTACTGGTTCACAAGATCCGCTGCCCCCGCCAAGGGTTCGTCGTTCTCGCAACGAGAAGAAAAGAACTTCGCCAGCCAGTAATCTGTTACGCGTTTCACCAACGCTTCATCATCGAGCCCCAAGCCTTTGAGGATATTGCGCACATCGTAGCGCATATCGTTCAAAGTCGCGGCACTCAGGCGCGCGGCAGCTTGCGGGTACGTGGCTTTGAAATCGTTTTCCAAAGACAGCTCGCGCAAGATCGGTAGTGTGCGGCTGCGAGCGTCGAAAAGCGTGTCATCCAAATCAAAAACCACAACAGCTTTTCCCTTTTTTGGATCTTGGGTGCGGATGAAGTCAGAAACTTGGTTTAAGACGTGTGGGTCGTAGCGATTAGAACGTTCGCTGACCGTAGGCCCTGGGCCCGCGCAGTGGGTAAGAAGAAGGGCCAGGAGACCAAAGCTTAGGATTTTTCTCATGGCGAGGTTCTAACCTGTTTAAGGGCATAAAAAAAGCCCGCCCCCTCGTTTCCGAAGGAGCGAGCGATTTTCCACCTTACATTAAGGCTGAGCTGTCTTGAGCGTCGGCACATAGTCCTGGCTCAGGAACTGGAAGTCGAAGGCATAGCTGCCTTCCACGACCTTACGCGGACGGGTTTCGCCATCGCGCGTGATTTCGTCGACCGTTAGGCCGCCGCCCGGAGCTGCGCCTGGAGCAACGTCCATCGCAGATTCTGGCACCGGGGCTGCGCTGCGTGCGCGGGCCCCTGCAGCGTTTCCACCACGGCCCATTTCGAGGCCCTTGGAAACGGGAGCTTCGTACTCCACCCGAATGTTTTTCAGGTGAGCGCAACGGAAGCTCAGTGTGTTCGCATCATTGGCCAGAGAACCGGCCGGAGCGAGCACGCAGGAAGTCGCGTATTCACGCGCTTCGCGCTGCAAGCGGAATTTCGTCGCAGGCGTAACGGCACCTATTGCATCGCTGGTGTAAACCTGGATGGCTTTAGTGTCGTTGCTGCCCGTGAGGTATTCCCCGCGGAGCGATTCGACGAGGTCAATCGCAGCCGTGAAATCCGAAGTGCTGAGCGTAAAGCTGTTGCTCGCAGTCCAGTAGGCTTTGAGTTGAGCCCGGCCACCCGATTTCGGCGCATCTTCACGAACGCCTGTGCAGGTGTTGATGTACTCGCTCACCTTGCCGTCCGCGTCCCAGCTGACTTCCGTGTACGGGAAGTACTTGGAGACGTTGGCTGCGTTGTAAACCAGACGATCGGTTTCCGAAGCGGGTTTGCCTTTTAGCACTGCATCGAGATCGGATTTCACGTCAGCAGCAGCAGCGTCATACGCGCTCTGAGCAGCCGTTTCGGTCTCTTGGCAGTTTGCCTGAAGGTTCACGGTGACTTGAGCGTAATCCGCATCTGCCGTGGCTTGGCCCGAGATACGGTATTCCGATTCGAGACCTTTGAACCCTTGAGGGTTATTCGGGTCGATGCGGTCCGCGCCTTCTGCGTACACGGTGTACACGAAGGGAAGGGTCATCGTTACCTTATTAGCACCGCCACGTTTCACGGGCTGGCCAGGGTAACCGCCGTAATCCGGCGCTTGATCCACGCGCTGGCCCAGGAAGTGGGCGCTAGCGAATTTCAGGTTTTTGCTGTCGCTCTCGAACAAGCTGCCAGTACCGAGCGCGCGCTCGCGGGCTTGTTTCTGCACATCGACTTCTGCTTGGCGACGCGAAGCTTGGGTCAACTCATAAGCGATCTTGGTGTGGCCGACGCTGACATCCGAGACTTTCGTGCCTTTCGGAAGTGAGTCGACTTTTTTCACAAGGGCTTCGAGCCAGTCCATCTTATCTGCGCCGACGCGGACGCGGAAAGATTGGCTGCCGGAGTAGATTTTGCCTGGCTTGGTTTCGAGGGGGAGCACTTTGTTACCGCAGAGGGATTTGCGCACGGCTGTGCCGACGCGTTGCCCTTGCTGGTTGTACTTCACTTCGAGATACGAATCATCTTGGCCATTCACGCCAGAAACATCGCCCCAGGAAGTCTGGTCGGTTTCGGATTGGGTCGTGATTTTGGCTTGGATGGTTTGCCAAATCGGAGAGCTCACCGCGGTGATGGCTTTATGCACATCCGTGGCGGAGTCGCGGCACCCGACGTTGAACGAAAAGTTCACTTCCGCCCATTCTGGTGCGGCTTCAACGCGTCCAGTGCCGTAGTAGGTTTGTCTTCCTGTTTTTTCTTCCTGCGCGGCATTCGCGAGGCTGGCTACTGCCAGCAATGCGAATGTTGTGCGCAAGGCTTTCTGTTTGCGAGACTGCATAAGCCTTTACTCCCATGTAAAGAAAAGCCCCCCGTGGGCTTTGTATGATTGCCTCGAGCAATAAGAGCCACCGTGCAGAGAGTCAAAACAGCATCCGGCCGGGGCTATGGAATCCCTGAACAAATGCAATCACTTCCATGACGCACTGTGCCACTGGTGCGGGTTCTTGACATTGGGTGGCGAGGGCCTAGGCTGCTCTGACAGGGTTGAATGGGGGGTGGGTCCATCCAGTCGGTTTCGTTATTTTCGAAACGCCTAGTAGTCATTTTGGCGGTGGTGGGCGCACTGCTTGCGTCTGAGGCGCAAGCGGGTTGGCGGCCGTCTGCGCGCGCGCTGAAATGGACGTGTGTGGCCATGCTCGCCGGTGGGATCGGCTACCACTTCTGGCCTCGTGCTCCCGAACCGATGCCGATGCCCGAGTTGAATATCAGCGAAGAAGCCCTCGAGATGGATTCTTACAGTACTGCGCCGCCGGCTTTTTCGGCCAGCGCACTCCATGGCGCTTTTTACTTACCGCCCCACAGCGAACGCACCATCACCTTCGAGTTGTTTAAAGGGGGCTGGCTGGAAGAACAGTTTGGGGAAACGGTCAAAGGGAAGATTGCGGAGAAGCTTCCTGAAATCGCAAAAGCGCAAGACTGGTCGCAGCCGGGGATGCGGATTCACGTGACCATCGATCACGGCCGTTTTCAATTCGAACCCGATGGCCGAGCCAAGCTTCGGCTCACGGGGCCTGTTTTCGAAATCGTTTCTGACCAGAGCATGGGCCTTCAGGAAATCCTAAGTGGGGACGTTCTCACTTACACATTCCAGCAGATCATTCCCAGCAAGCAGGAAGAGGCTACGGAGGGGCAAAAGCCTAAGGTCACCGAAGGCGCCGAGGTGAAAATCAAGGCCGCCTTCCGCTTTCACCCCTACTCAGGAGAGCTGCACATCTTAAAAGCAGTAGGGACTTTCCGGATTTTTGCCCCAATAGGCACGCGCGAAACTACTTTCGCGGTCGGACCTTGGGTAGCTTTTCCCGGCGCAGCACCTGCCCCGGCCGCGCAGCCACCAATTCACCCTTAGAAAGCACGGGCTGCCCGTTCACAAAGACGTAGTGCATTCCCACGGCGTACTGTTGCGGGTTTTCATAGGTCGCACGATCGAGGATTTCTTTCGCATCGAACACCGCGAGATCGGCGAAATAGCCCGGTCTCACTAGGCCGCGAGAGACAAGCCCTACGCGCTCCGCTGGCAAAGAAGTCATGCGCCGGATGGCCTGTTCCAAAGTAATGAGTTTTTCTTCGCGCACATACTTGCCCAGAATCCGCGCAAACGTTCCCCAAGCGCGCGGGTGACCGCGGTCTTCGGCGAGAGGGCCATCTGTGGCACGGCCGCTGCTATCGGTGCCGAAAGTGATCCAAGGCGTTTTAATCGCCGCGCGCACATCGTCTTCGCTCATGACGAAATAAATCGCAGAAGTCCGGCCGCGGTCTTCTACGATGAGATCCAGCAGCACTTCCACTGCAGGGCGCCCGCGTTCTTTGGCGATGGCGGCTAGGCGTTTGCCTACCAATGGTTTTAAGGCTTCGTTTTGCACAGCGGAAATCAAGACGCCATCTGCACCGCCCGATCCAGCATAGAAGTTTTCCCAGGTTTTAGAGCGTAGGCCGATTTCTTCGGCAGCGCGCGCTCGCTGGGCCGGATCGCTGAGCCGCTCGATAGTTTTTCCAATGCCCCCTTCGAGTAACCAAGGAGGCAAGCAAGCCGTGAGGCCCGTGGCCGCTGCGGAGTAGGGGTAGATATTGGCGAAAACTTTCAGGCCACGCTTTTGTGCTTTTTCAATCTTGCGGATCCAGCGCGGCAGCTTGCCCCAGTTCCGCGCGTAGGCGGATTTCAAATGGAAGATTTCGACCGGGACCTTCGCTTTCTCTGCTACGGCAAAGACCTCGTCGAGCGATGCTTCTTGAGCGTCGCCTTCGCTACGTTGGTGAGTGGCGTAAATGCCACCCGCTCGTTCTGCCACGCGCGCGAGACCGATGAGCTCTTCGGGAGAGGCGAACCGCGCGGGCGTGTATTGGAGGGCGGAGGAAACGCCCCACGCGCCTTCGCTAAGCGCTTCGGCCGCCATTTTTTCCATCTGCGCTTGTTGCTCGGGAGTGGCAGCGCGGTTTTCCCAACCGACGGCTATCTCGCGAAGCTGCGAGGCGCCGACATAGCTTGCGAAATTGATCGCGGGGCGGCTGTCTTCCATACGCTTTAAGTACTGGCCGAAACTGCGCCAATTGATTTCGAGCCCCTTCGGAGCAAAGGCTTCTTGGAGCTGTTTGGCTTGCGCCTCACTGAGGGGAGCGGCCGTGCCGCCTTCTCCCGTCACTTCGGTCGTGACGCCCATATAGACTTTGCTGGCCGCGCGCGGATCGAGCAGCAACGAGAAATCCGACTGGCCAAGCATATCGATAAAACCGGGCGCGAGTATTAAACCGGACGCGGCTATTTCCTGCCGTCCACTCCCCGCGGGGATGGCACCGGTGGCGGCAATCCGGTCGGCCAGAATAGCTACATCCGCTTTGCGCCGAGGGGAGCCCGATCCGTCGATTACCTCTGCGCCGCGTAACACCCAGTCATAGACCGGTGCTGCCGCGAAGGCCCCTTGCCCCCAGATCAAAAGCGCTAAAATGCCCCGCATGCTTGCCCCCAAATTTCTCAAACACTGTGCTAAGCATACCGCATGCCGCGCTTAGGGTTTACTACCGAGGCCGAGGCTTCGGGTTCACGCGCCCGGGCCGGCCGATTCATGACACTTCACGGAGAAGTGCTTACTCCGATTTTTATGCCGGTCGGCACGCAGGCGACGGTAAAAAGCCAGACGGTAGGCGATCTGCGCGCGGCGGGATCGCGCGTGCTTCTGGCGAATACGTACCACCTGCTTTTGCGCCCTGGGGCTGAAGTCTTCCGCAAGCTGGGAGGGATCCACCGTTTCATGAATTGGGACGGCCCCGTGCTCACCGACTCCGGCGGCTTTCAGATTTTTTCGCTTCCCCGTTCCCGCAAGATGGAAGAAGGCGGCGCGCTTTTCCAGAGCTATGTGGACGGTACGATGCATTCTCTCTCGCCGGAGAGCAGCATTGATATGCAAAAGGCCATTGGCAGCGACATCATGATGGTACTTGATCAGTGTGTGCCTTCGACGGTGGAACGCCCCGAAGCCTTAGCGGCCATGGAACTCACACACCGCTGGGCACAGCGTAGCCTCGATGCGCGTGGGGATTCTCCCCAAGCTTTGTTCGGTATCGTGCAAGGCGCTTGCTTCGAGGACCTGCGTCGCCAGAGCGCGGATGTGCTAACGCAAATGCCTTTCGATGGTTTTGCGATTGGCGGTCTTGCTGTTGGAGAAACCAAATCCGAACGCGAAGACATGACCGCCTTCACCACGCAGTTCCTGCCGAAGGATCGGCCGCGTTACCTCATGGGTGTTGGAACGCCGATTGATATTCTCGAAGCCGTCCACCGCGGTGTGGATATGTTTGATTGCATTCTGCCTTCGCAGATTGCCCAGCGAGGTGCGGCTTACACGACCCACGAAGGGCGCCTGCAGCTGCGGCGCACACAATATAAGTTTGCCGAAGAGGCACTCGATCCGAACTGTGGTTGCCATACTTGCAAAAACTACTCGCGCGCCTATCTCCACCACCTGCACAAGACGGGCGAAACACTCGGCTGGACGCTGCTCACCAGCCATAACCTGACGTATTACCACCGCTTGGTGCAACAGATCCGCGGTGCGATCTTGCAGGGAACTTTCGAGACTTTTTATCAAGAGGCGCGCGTGCAGCTAGCGCTCACTGACAATACGCAAGAAGGCCCATCGCGCGCGCTGCCGAGCGCTCGCCCGCGCTTGGGCGACTATGAAGTCCATACAGCGCCCGGAGGCTTTTGCCAGATTCGCCAGCTGTCTTCGGGCGAAACAATGCATTCTGTAGTGGCGCCGACCGTCGAAGCAAATGCCCTCTATGTAGAGCAGCCAAAATTGGCCGAGCTTTTTTCGCAACCCGGTGAGCCGCTAGTGATCTGGGATGTGGGCCTAGGGGCTGCGACGAATGCGATGGCGGTCTTGCGCTGTTACGAATCGATTCCCACGCCCGCGCGCGCCGTGAAGATGGTGAGCTTTGAGCGGGATCTGGATCCGCTTCGCCTGGCGTTAAAACATAGCGGTCGTTTTCCGCACCTCTACCACCGCGCTCCCGCGGCGCTCTTGCGCGACGGAACGTGGCAGTCAGTACACGGCCCCTTTGTTTGGGAATTGCGGGAAGGCGATTTCCGAGAGCTCATGGAGGGAGCGCCTCCGCCGGATGTAATCCTGTACGATCCCTTTTCTTTCAAAACGGATTCCGAACTCTGGACGCCCGAGATTTTTGCTTCGGTGTTTGCTCAGTGTGCCGGAAAATCCACCGCCCTTTATACTTATTCCGCTTCGACTGCCGTGCGTGCGGCGCTTTTGTCCGCGGGCTTTTATGTGGCCAGCGGGCAGGGCACGGGCCCCAAAGCAGAGACCACCGCCGCTTTCACTCGGTTCACAGAGGGACTGTTGGGAGAGGCCTGGCTTTCCCGCTGGCAACGCAGCGATGCACGCTTTCCGGCCACCATAAAGGAAGCCGCTCGAGAGCGTTTTTCTAGCCAGATCCTGAGCCACCCCCAGTTTTCAAACCTTGTTGACACTTCGAGTCAAACGCGACCACAGTAACCGCTTAATTGAATTTTCCGGGATTTCCGGGGGAGGCCTTTGTGCGTTTTGGCTTGGTCTGTCTGGCAGCTCTAGGTTTGGCAGCGTGTTCGCGTCCTCAGGGCATTAAACCCGTCGCGGTGAATCCTCAGAACCTCCAACAACCAGCAGCGGCTCCCGCCAAAGGCATTCCGCTCCCCACGGGATTGGGCAGTTTGAAAACGATGCCTGAAGCTCCCGAAGCGATCCGTCAAGCAGCAAAAGCGATTGTTCGTTTGAGCACGGCCGACATGGGCTCGGGCACTGGTTTCTTCCTCGCGGGATCTTCGCAGTTCGTGACGAATGCCCACGTAGTGGGTCCAGAGAATTGCACTCTCGAAGGTTGCTATGCCGACATTGATTTTGATTTTGAACACGGAGCGAAAGCCAAAGAGGTAGAAGTCTTTCTCGTTCCGAAACTCCATGTTGCGGAACTCGATCTCACCGTTTTTGAAGCTTACAAACCGAGCGATAAATCCCCGATCGCAGAGAAGTTTGTTCCCCCGCACGGCTTAGAACTCGCAACCGATGAAGTAAAGCCGGAAACGGATCTCATCGTGGTCGGCCACCCGTACGGGGGGCTTAAACGGTGGAACCAGTCGCGGATGTACCTGAAGAACGGCGATTGGTGTGCCTCGGGTAATTGCGCCGCTCCGGGCAATAGTGGTTCACCGGTGCTGGACGCCCAGGGCCGAGTGGCCGGGCTCCTCCACCGCACCAAGGAATCTTCCGACGGCGTTTACGATCTCGCGGCGTTGCATGCGAATATCTACTTCTCTCTTTCTACCGCTTTTAAGAAATACCTGGGCGCAGGTTATGAGTCCTTTAAGAAAGAGGGCTTGAAGCCTTTCACCAGCATTCCGCTTTCTGGCGTCATCAAGGTGGAGACCGATGACGACGCTCTTGGCCTACTCGAGCTTTCCACGGACACGATGATCAACCGCAAGATTTGGAACCTCAAAATTATCGCACGTGTGGACGATCTGGCGAGCGAAGAGGAATTAGGCATTGCGGCGGAACCCAAGAAAGGCCCCAAGGGCAAAGGCAAGCGTAACCGCGCAGCGGCCGAGGCGAAGCCCGCCAAATCGGCCGAGCCTGAGTACGAAACTGCCGAAATCTCCCTGATGGAAGAGCTTTTGAACGCCTGCGAGGAAGATGTCGACGACCCCGCGCTTGCAGCCGATCCCGATCATGACTACGCAGCCTGCGCCATCGCTCGGGGGATGATCGAATGCCAAGACCCGCTCCCCGCCGATCAAGCCGATCGCTGCCCTAAGGGAGCGACGCGCCGAAAGTGGCAGGATCTTTTTGAGTCGGTGGCGGATTACCTCGAACTCAAAAATGCCCCGACCTCTTTGAGCTGGCGTATCGGCGCAGAAACCGCCTTTGCGGCAAATTCGGCGGAAGCGCGCCGGAAGGGCAAAGAAGTTCTCCTGCACGCGTTGGAAACGAAAAGCTACCCACCCATCGAGACAGCAGGCTACCTGGCCGGTTTTGCCTCTTCGCTTGAGGATATGAAACACGGTGGCGTGGATTATTGGGCGGTGTTGCAAGACTACGCTTCGCAACCCGAACCGAAGCATTTCGCCGATGAACTTGCGGATGCGATCAGCTACCTGTCTCGAAAAGACCCTTTCGTCGGGCGCGAGGCGTTGGAAGGTCTGTACCGCAAGTTCCTCCTGGATCCCCTGATTCCAGTGTCTCTGAAAATCGATGTGGAGACCGAGGCTGCGGAACGCGGCTACCTTAAATAGGCCTTCCTATTAACGGCACGGGCGTTGCACATTGCCCGCGCCGTGGGGAGTGGGAAAAAAAACCTAGCACCAGATTGGGCAGCTCTTGCCAAGAAAGCGCGCGAGCATTTTGGCGTGCGCCGCCTGCGTCCAGGGCAGCGAGAGCTCATTGAAACCGTCCTAGGCGGCGGTAGTGCCTTAGGCTTGATGCCTACGGGCGCTGGAAAATCTCTTTGCTATCAACTACCTGCACTCTTCCTCCCGCATGCGACGGTGGTCGTATCGCCTTTGATTTCTTTGATGCAAGACCAGACCGAGAAGCTCGCGGAAGCAGGCGTCGATGCGACTAAGCTCGATTCCACTCTCACGATCCGAGAAGAGCGTCGCGCGGTCCGGGAGGTCAAAAACGGGCACGCAGAGCTGATTTACGTCACCCCAGAGCGGTTAGAGAACCCGGACTACCTTGCAGTCTTGAAGAAGGCTGGTGTGTCACTGTTGGTAGTCGACGAAGCCCATTGCGTCGCTCAGTGGGGCCATGATTTCCGTCCGGCATTCTTGAATATCCGCGAAGCTGCTCGCCAACTCGGGAATCCCCCGATTTTAGCGCTGACAGCCACCGCGACGCCCAAAGTAGAGACAGAAATCCTTGAGCAGCTGGGAATTCCGGACGCTCCTGTGTATTACGCGGGGGTGGACCGCACGAATCTGAATTTCGATGTGCACCGCACAGTGAACGAAGAAGCGAAACTCAAAAAGCTTTTACAGATTCTAGAAGACACTGAAGGCAACGGTATTGTTTACGTCTCCACGGTAAAACTCGCTGACGAACTACACCGCAAACTTCTGGCGGCGGGCATCCTGGCTGGCAAATACCACGGCCGGATGAACAAGAAGGACCGCCAAGATTCTCAGCATGACTTCATGGAGAACCGTTTCAAGGCCATGGTCGCAACGAAAGCTTTCGGCTTAGGCATCGACAAACCCGATGTGCGTTTTGTCGTGCATTACACTTTTCCAGATTCAGTGGAGAGTTATTACCAGGAAGCCGGCCGGGCAGGGCGTGATGGCCAACCTGCAACGGCGGCGTTGCTTTACCGCCTCGAAGATAAGCGAGTGCATTCGTATTTCCTCGGTGGCAAGTACCCCAAGCGCGCCGACGCTCTGCATATCTACCAGCTCTTGCTCGTTCTCACGGCAGAGGATCGCCGCCCTACCGTAGAAGAAATCGCGACGACGGCGGGTTTAGCGAAAACCAAGGCGAGTGTTTTACTGTCGTACTTGGAAAAGGCCGAGATTATCTCTCGCCGCAAAGGCATCAGTCTCTTGCGTACCTTCAAAGATGCGGATGAGTTTGAACTGTTTCTTAAGCACTACGACGATCGTTTCATAGCGGATAAAGCCCGCATCGAAACCATCATGAAATACGGGCAAACGACCGCCTGCCGCGCACAGTTTTTCCGGGAAT
>JAIEOG010000252.1 GCA_019750655.1 bacterium | reverse complement strand
GGAATAAAAAGCTCACCCGCACGGATACTGTGGTCCGCGTGGTGGTGCCGAAAGAAGGCGAAACGGGTTTCGACGATCAAATCCGCGGCCCCATCACTATTCGCAATGCGGATATGGATGATTGGGTGATTCTGCGCCCGAATGGGGTGCCGACCTACAATTTCAGCGTCGTAATCGATGATCACGATATGGGCATCACGCACGTTTTGCGTGGTGAAGACCATATCAACAACACGCCGAAGCAGATCTTGCTCTACAAAACACTGGGCTACGATGTCCCCCTCTTCGCGCACTTGCCGATGATCTTGGGGCAGGACCGCTCGAAACTCAGCAAGCGCCATGGCGCGGCTTCGACGCTGGAATACCGCGGCATGGGCTTCTTGCCGATTGCGCTCATCAACTTCCTGGTGCGCTTGGGTTGGAGCCACGGCGATCAGGAGATCTTCACGATCGCCGAACTCCATAAATTCTTCTCCTTAAACCACATCGGAAAGGCGAACGCCGTTTTCAGTCTCGATAAGCTCAATTGGATTGGCGGGAAGATGATGGAAATCACCCCTGCGCCGGAGCTTTTCGATTACCTGCAGAGTTATTTCAAAGCGTCGCTGGGTTTCTTAGAGAGCTTGCCGCGTACCACGGTGGAGCAGGGGATTACGATCATCCAGAGCAAAGTGAAGAATGTGAACGATCTCATTGAGCAGCTAGGTTGCCTCTTCGGCGCAGACCCGGCCCACGACCTCACAGCGCTCAAAGCCGGCGAAGCGCCCACCGTGCGCGATCTCTTGGTGGGGGCGTTGCCCGAGCTTTCGGCATCCACCTTTACTAAGGAGGACCTCGAAGCACGCTTGCGGGCGCTCGCTACGGCCAAGGGCATCAAGCTAACCCCCGTTGCGCAAGCGGTTCGCTTTGGCGTGACGGGCGGCAAAGTGAGTCCCGGGCTTTTCGATATGCTCGTACTCCAGGGCAAGGAACGTGTTTTGCGCCGGGTGAACCGCGCTGTGGAAGTGTTGGGGAACACGTGACCAAGCCGCTCATTCTCCGCGACGAGATCCACGGCGATATCAGCTTGGGGCATGTGGCCCGGGCGGTGGTGGATCACCCGAGTTTTCAGCGCTTGCGCTATATCAAGCAGCTGGGGCTCGCGGAGTTTGTTTTTCCGTGTGCCACGCACACGCGTTTTCAGCACTCTTTGGGAGCGGCCCACCTCGCGGGCCAGTACTACGAAAGCTTGGTGGAAACCTGGCCCACTTGGGAATTTGAATACGAACGGGAAGTGGACGGCACCCAGTTCCTGGTGCGTGAAACGCGCCAATGCGTGACCGAGATCGCGCAAAACCGCAAATCGCGTGAGTTCTGGGAGCAGGTGACCATCCTGGCTGCCATGCTCCATGATGTCGGCCATGGCCCCTGGAGCCACACGTTTGAATACTTGGATCTTCCGCAGAACTTCCAGGACCGCATCGCCTTGCTTTCGGGCCCGGTGCGCAAGTTTTTTGACCAAAGCGAGAAACAGGGCCGTCGCATCTACCACGAAGAAGTTTCGCTGCTTTATATCCACGAGATCCTGAGCGACCTAGAACGCTTGGGGCACGTTGCGGATGCATTAGGGTTTTTCCTGCCCGTCGCCGTCCTAGTGAATAAGCGCATTCTGAGTGGGGACTTGGGCCCGGCCGTGCAGTCGGAGCTGGAGTCCTCGCTTCGCGCGCGTGGGATTGCGGGCGGCATGCCCATGCTACGGCTTCTGGCGCCTTTGATCTCGGGGCCTTTTGATGTGGACCGCGCGGACTACATCCAACGCGATGGCCGCAACTGCGGCGTGAGCCTGGGTGGCATTGAATGGGATCGCATCGTGCGCAAGCTGATGCCGTGCCTCGCGCGCCACGCAAACGACCGCGGCGAGCCTTCAGATGTTGTTTTAGTCTCGCACTTGCGCACACAGCATGTGCTGGACGATTTTATTTTTAGCTTATTCCAGATGTACACGCAGGTTTACCTGCACCCGAAAACGGTCGCTTTCGAAGAACAAGTCCGACGTGAGTTGGAAACAAAGCTCCCGCAATCGGGCCGGCCGGAAGTTACTTTCGATCTGCACAAGTCGTTGAGCGATGAATCTTTCCGCATCTGGCTCGAGGAAAAACTCGACGCGAGCCGCATCCGCGGCACGCTTTTCCGGCAGCCAGGCTTCCGTTTTGGTGTTGTCGGCTTGCCTGTCGGCTTAGGCGAAGGCCAGGGGCTTGCTCAGGCAGGCTACCAAAAAATGCTCCCGGCAAATCGCCCGATGCTCAAAGACAGTGTGGGTGTTTTCCTCTTTTCGGCGTCTGCGGGGTTAGTGGTGCCGTGGAAGGCAGCTTCTCCCGTGGCTGAAAACTTCAGTTCTATCCAGCACTCCTCCGAAATCTGGATTCGCCCGCAATAAGCGCAGCTCGAGCTCTAAAAAAACGTAGGGAGCACTCAAAGTATACAGTTACGCTGACTTTGGAGTTTTTTTGGAGGTTTTGTGCGGTTTGCTCTGACGTCGTTATTGGTTGGGTTAATGTCCGGAATCAGTGCCGTGGCCTCTGCCGCCGCAGATCGTGAGCCCCGCCCCTTCAGTGATTACCACGATGAGCGGGTATTCGCGCCGTACAAACTCGGCACTGCCAACGTAACCCATGTTTACCGCCGACAAGCACCTCCCTACCGACTTACCGCACCAGCGACTAAGGACAACGTCCACTTCACAGAAACGGGTTCTTCGTACTCGAAATTGAAATCTGACGAGCTTGCGGCATTTGGAATTTCAGATGCCAAAGCTTTCGGCCAGGGCTGGAAAGATGAAAAGGGCGTTGTGTGGATGGGCGATGTTCTACGCGATGCGGACGGTAAACCCAAGTTCATGAAGCAAGAAGACGCAGAGGCCTACTGCAAAGGCATTGGAGCAGAGGTTCCTACCGGCTGGACCTATGTTGAAGCAGATAAAAAAGGGGAGTCTGACTGGGAGCGCTTGTTCAAAAGCATGGGCGGCGATCCGGAAGAAGACTATGCGCAAGGGACTGAGCTCCTCAGCAGAAATGAGTTCAATATCACCTTTAGAAAGTACGACAGTTTGGGGGATCCGTATTTCAACCCTCAAATTTTGTCCGGTTGGGATGTGAAGAATATTTTCGGTGCTCCGGCACAAGGCTGCGCAGCGGTAGATAAAGCGCATCCAGGCAACGAGAGCGGTTTTGTAGGGCGCCAAGGAACGCTGATCCATTTCGGAACCATTTCACCGATCATTGGGTGTGTCGTGCGTTGCGTGGCTCGGCCAAAAAGCTGATCTTGAGGGGCTAATTCAAGACCGTGCTGGGGTCTTGGTTTTCAAGGGCCGCCGCGGCCGATGCTGTTTTGTCGGCTTCCTTAGAGCTTTCTTCGGTTTTCACAACCAGTGCTTTGGCGAGTTTCCAAATGACCTCGGATTCCTCGGCGTCTCGTTGGGCGCGGAGTAGCTCGGTCTCAGAAGCGTACGTCTGCCCTTTAAGGTTCACGTTCACATCATAAACAAATTTCAAAAAGTAGTATTCGGCCGCGCCCATCTGCTCGAGGGCTTTGGCTCTCTCGTGCCGTGAACGCCAAAGCTGGGCATAGGCACCTGCAAGCTTAGAGGGCATCACGGTTTGCCCGCGCGCTTTGTCGAGTTTCAAGGTGTCGATATCAATCTCCGCTTGAAGCTCTTGAATCTTGTGGCCGGATTCCACGGCTTTCCATTGCGTACGGATTAATCGGGCGCGCGAGTTTTCGAATTCGAACCGGCTCACGGCATTTGTGCCGACCAAGGCAGCCATTTGAGCGTGCAGCTCACCCGTCGTCTTGGCCAGTTTCTCGTCGGCTTCGTGTTCGTGCTGCGCTTTGATCACGTCGATTTCAGCTTCTCGCTTCATCGTCTCCAGCGTGATCACTTGTTCGGTGACGAGGCGGTCGTCTTTGTTCTTGATGGCGATTTTGATGCCAGCGGGCCGAAAAATCGGCGAAGTGCGCACGGCGCTCTCGCCGCGTGTGTAAAACAAAGTGGGGCGAGCGCGGATAGCCTCTACGACAAAGGGTTTGTGAACGTAAGGCGTGATCCGAGCCGGTGCAGGCGTCGGAATAGTCGCATTCGCGGAGGGGCGCGGGGGGATGGCCACGACCATCGGTGGTGAGGGTATCCGAGGCGGCGCGGGCTGAGGCGCGGGTGTCGGATTCGCGGCCGAACTAAACATATTGAAAACGGCTTGAGGGGACGGCTTCGGAATGGGCTGTGCAGCGGGTGGCGTGGTAGCGGCAGGCGGTGCGGGCGTAGCCGCGATAGCTATCAGCAAACTCGTGCCCGAGAAAAGCGACAAGATCCCCCTAGGATATCGATAGGATTAAATAGCGAGCTCGTCAAGAAACGGCCTGTTAAATTCCTGTTATCTAAGCAATTCCCGTTTGAGTAGCTGGAGGAGTGCCCTGTGCAGTCTTTGATCCACACGGTCGGCGCGGACACTTAAATAAACCGGTTTGGAGACCGTCGGCCAGTCGTTCACGGTCACTTCGCGGATTTTTCCTGCCCGGACGAAAGGCTGCGCCACCACACGGGGCGCAAAAACGAGAGCGTCTGTGGAGTTTTCCAAAAGACGCAGCGCTGTGCTGATCGAAGACGTCTCTTCCCCTTTACGCCTGCGCTCCCAAGGGATGGGGCAGAAATCATTGCCTTGTTCAAAGCGTTCGCCGGTCCAGTATTGCGGGACGATGAATGGGAACCCCAATACTCGCAAGGGTTCAGCGTGTTCACCCAAGGGGTGGGACGTGTGGCAATACAAGTTCCACGGGAGCGCGCCAACCTTGCGCGAATCCCAGGCACGGCTCAATCCCGGAAGATCGATGGTGATAAGGACTTCGCAGGCAGAGCGGAAGGCTGCCACCCCTAATTGATCGGGTGACATGTCTAAGAGGCGGAAGCGGTAGTCACGCTGCTCCTGTTTTAAGCGCGCGACCAAAGGTGCCAAGAGATCGCTCGCAACAAAGCGGGGCGCTGCGATGCTGACGAGTTTGGGTTCTTTCTGTTCGGGGGTCCCCCGAGGGGAGAGGCCGCGCGCTTGTTCGAGAATCCGGTCAGCGACACTGAGCAGCTGGATTCCGTCGGGGGTGAGCGTCATTCCGTTCACTGAGCGTTGGAGAAGCTGGGTGCCAAGCTTGCGTTCCACGCGACGCAAAGTCTTGGAGATCTGGCTCGGGCTGCAGCCTTTTAGCCGGCTCAAAGCGCGTAGAGATCCTTGCTGCGAGAGGTCACTAAAAACTTGGAGATCGGCCAGTGTGAGCTGCTGGAAGTCCATTTTCTCGTTTTAGCTGGGTGTTTCCAGATTGGAAACAAGTGATGCAGATTCTGATGACTTCCGGAAACACCGATAGCACCGCAAACTAAGAATCGAGGAGACAGCAAATGAATACAAAACTACTAAGTGCGTTACTGGGACTCTTGGCCTTTAGCGGAGCTGCGAACGCCAAAACCGTTCAAGTGCAAATCGTTTCGATGGGCTTTTCGCCCAAGCAAATCCAAATCGAACAGGGAGACACGGTGGAATTCGTGAATACTGCGCGCATTCCCCATACCGTGACGGCCGATCCGTCTTTGGCGGCGAATGCCGCGAATGTCGTGCTGCCCGTGGGCGCTGCAGCGTTTGATTCGGGGAGCTTGCAGAGTGGAGAGACCTTCTCTCATACCTTCGACGTCGCTGGGGACTACCAGTACATCTGCCGCCCGCACGAGCGCATGGGGATGATGGGGAGAATCGCGGTGATGACGGTCCTTAAGCCTTAAGCCGTGTTAGACTGAAGGAATGGAATGGTTCTCACTGCTTTTATCGACGTTTGGTCTACTCTTCGCCCTCATTGATCCGCCGGGCTACATCCCGCTGTTTCTCACGCTAACGGCGGGGGACAGCGAGGATGGTAGACGGCGGATTTTAAAACGCGCTTGCATCGCGGCTTTTGTCTTTCTGGCTACTTTTACCTTTGTCGGCAATCTGCTCTTGAAGTTTTTTGCGATCTCCATCCCGGCGTTGCAGATTTCGGGCGGGTTGATCCTGCTTGTCATTGGATTTGAGATGCTCAACATGCTTCCGCGTGGTGAGAAAACGACCAAAACGGAACAGAACGAAGCTTCGACTAAAGAAGATGTCTCTATTATTCCCTTGGCCATTCCAATGCTCGCGGGGCCGGCGTCTATTGTGGCGGTGATCGTGCTCGCCAGCCGAGAGGCTTCCTTGAGCAACTACGCCGCCATTCTTGTCTCCATCGCGATCACCTTGGGGATTACCTACGCCATGCTGCAGTTTGCACAGCGGATCTTGCACCGGATTGGCGTGACCGGACTGCGGGTTCTCACGCGGGTGATGGGATTACTCCTCTGCGCGATGGCGGTGCAATTCGTTATTGATGGCTACCTGGCGGTAAAATAGGCGGATCGGCCGCGGGCACGGGCAGCAGAGGCGCCGTCCAGTCGTAGAGCACTGCTTCGTAGGCCCGCCAAGCCGCCGTGTCTGGCTTGGCATCTTCATCAAAACGCTCCTGAATCAACAGCAGCACGCGAGCCCGGAAGGCATCGCGGTTGGAATCGTCCAAGAACCACTGCGAGAAGGTCACCTTCGCCCAGTCGGCATATTCATGTTCCGCAAATTCCAGCTCGGGATAGGTTGGTACGATGTCCGATAGCAGTTTCGCAAAGACATTCGCTGCACGCTCCATAAACTGGGTGGAGCATTCGCCGGCGTAAGGCCGGCAATTCACTTGAGCTAGCACCGTTTGGAGTTTTGCCTGGCGGTCGGTGGCGCGCGCTTCTTCTTCGATGGAAGTCAAAAGCTGCTGGGTGGTTTGGTAAATCTCATTGAGCCGCCGCTGGGCGGCCCCGCGTAGGCCTGCGATGTCTTCGCTGGCGGTTTGTTGGTAGCCCCAGAGCCGAATGTGGGAGAGTGGTGTTTCCAACGAAGACGCGCCGAGATGGTCAATGGTCATCACGCTGATGATCGTGATGAGCGTTGTAAGAGAGCTCGCCACCCATTGGTTTAGGTAATCCTGAGAAAAGACGTTGAGCGCGACCAAACCCGCCAGTGCCGCCCCGAAGACGGGATACACACGCCACGAGGCAGGTTTGTAGAGCTCTCGGGAAATCGCATCTTGAGTAATCTGGGAAGTGATCAAAGCCAAACGCGCAGGAGAACAGCTTTCCGGACGAGGGCAGCGAGCGCGGACGCGGTCTTCGATTTTTTCCTGAAGGAGAGTAGCCTTTTTGCGGATCTTTGCCGCGATCTTCGTCGGACGTTGCGCGGCGATCGATTCAATCGCGCGGCTCACTAACTGAGCGCAACTCAGTTCAACCGTCGAAGCCCGTGCAGGCGCAGCGAGACCGCTGAGCACTGCCAGCAAAATGAAAAATCTAGAAACGAAACCGGGAAATACCCCTAGCGGATCTGCCACCCCATGTTCCCCCCAATGTGACAAGTTTGATGATTAGCTGACGCTGCTATTCCTGCCAATTCGAAAACTGCATCCAGCGAAAAAAAATCGTACTTTGCTGCGCCGCGGTGCTGCGCTGCTCTTGTTTGGAAAATCAAAGGCTTTGCTGAAAAGCAATTCTCCGCAGTAGGCGCCGCGGCGGGAAGCCGAAAAGTTCTTAACAGACCATGGTCGCCGCCACGCAAAACTGCCGTTCCTTCTCCCTCCTTTTCGCCGGCCTTTTTCTGTTCTCTCTTCTGGGGTGCGGTGTCGGTTTAAACATGCCTCGCCCGCCTGTGGATTCGACGACAAACGGCATTGTTACTACGGGATTGGCGATGCACTTGGATGCCGCTCGCGCCGATGGAACCTTGCCAGGTGCGTGTTCCAATACCGATTGGACGGATCTGGTATCGGGAAGCTTAACCGGCTTGACCTGCGCCACCGCTTGGAAGGGGAGCGGCACCAGTGCGGACCCTTACCGCGTGGAATTCGATGGGAGCTATTCTGCCTCTCGGAGTTTTGATTACACCCAAGTGCGTTCGGACTTTACCATCGAACTCTGGGTGGTCGGCCGAGAGGCCCAGCTCGCACACACTCAAGCGGCTACCGGAAACTTTTCCGGAGAACACCAGCAGCTAGCATTTTCTCCGGAAGTGGGTTCTATCGCCGGATCCGATGCGGTAGCAGGCGTGGCTGTGGGGGCAAACTCCGTGGAAGTCTATGAACACGGGACCGCCCACTTTGCACCTGTCTTGGTTTACCCCGGAAATTTTGGTTCGTGGAAACACTTGACCGTGGCATTCACCGCCAATCGGGCGACGCTTTACGTAAATGGCGCAAGTGTAGCGACGGGCGAGGTAAGCACGAAAATCGTTTCACCTACCTTCACGGGTGTTGGGGGCGGCGGCTCCTTTGGGTACTTCAATGGCAGCCTCGCCGTCGTGCGCGTTTACAGCCGGACGCTCTCCGATGCGGAGATCCTCCAAAACTACAACTTTGAAAAAGATCGTTTTGCGGGCACCGATGCCGATAGCGACGGCTCCATCGCTGCTAGTAGTGGTGGCGGCGATTGCGACGAGAGCGACGCGAATGTGAATCCCTCCGCGAATGAAGTCTGCGCGGATTCTATAGACAATAATTGCGACGGCACCACAGACCCGAATGACGAATGTGGCATAGACGCAGATACAGATGGCTACACTTCCATCGCTACGGGCGGCAACGATTGTGATGACACGGATGCCAGCATCTCGCCCGCTGCCTTGGATTATTGCGGAGACGGCATCGATCAAGACTGCAATAGCGCCGACAGTGTGTGTTTAGTCGACGGTGAGAACTTCATGTACACGACTCGCAGTTTTGTTTATCACTCGGCGACGCCGTTAAGCTGGCCCGAAGCAGCGCTGCAATGCAATACCGATGGCGGGCGCTTGGTAGATATCGGAAACCAAGATCAGAACGACAGCTTGGCACGCCGTGTGGGTTCTCCGATGTGGATCGGGCACCACGATACCGCCGCGGAGGGGGTTTGGGCGAACGCCTGTGACAATTCGACGTATTTCACCCATTGGGAGTCCGCGCCCGACGGCAGTACCGCGGAAAACTGCGCCGAATTTACCAATTCAACAGTACCCGGCGAATGGGGTGACACTGACTGCATGGTCGCCAAGCCCTACCTCTGCGAATTCGGTGGTGGTGTCTGTGGTCCCGACGTAAGCGCTTTTGATATCGATGGGGATGGCCAAACGCCAGACGCAGGAGACTGCGACGATTTTACTCCTTCCATTTACGTGGGGGCTGCGGAGAATTGCTCAAACTCCGCAGACGATAATTGCAATGGCCAGACGGACTGTAGCGACACTGATTGTGCTTTAGACGCAGATGGAGATGGGGTCCTTAGTAACTCTAGTAACGCCAGCTGTGGCACCAATAGCGATTGTGATGATTCGAACGCTAATGTGAATTCTCAATTGTCAGAAGCGTGCGATGGCGTGGACAACGATTGCGATACGGCTATCGACGAAGGTTGTGACGACGATGGCGATGACTACACCGATACCGCCATGGGCGGCGATGATTGCGATGACGCCGATGCTTTGATCAACCCCGGAAGACTCGAGGTCTGCGACAACGGTAGAGATGATGATTGTTCAGGTGGCAATCTCTCATGTATCGCCCCGGGACAGATGTTTGGCGTTAATAGTAAGACCTTTGCAATCGGAAACCCTGTCGCCACTTGGTTGGGCGCGGTCGCATACTGCGAGTCGCAGGGTTGGCAGCTTGCGGTTCTTGGGAGTGATGCAGACAGTAAAGCCGTGGCTTCGCTTCTATCCAATGCCGTTTGGATTGGCGCGACAAACCCAGGGAGTGGTTACGTAAACGTCTGCAACAATCCCCTGACTTACTCGCGCTGGGCCCTTAACCACCCCGTTGATAACTGTGCGAGCCTAGATCCGGCACCCAGTGGCGAATGGTACAGCTATAGTTGCACCACGAATCTATACCCTCTGTGTGAGGTCTCCTCCATAAGCTGTGTCAACTCTCCGTTCTCCGATCGCGACGGCGACGGCAGCACGGAACTCGGCGGCGACTGCAACGACTTTGACAATATCCTTTTCCCTGGTGCCGGCGAAAACTGCTCGGATGCCATCGACAATAATTGCGATTTCCTGGTCGATTGTGCGGATCCTATATGTGGGGTTGACGTAGACGGGGATAGTTATAGGTCTTTTGCAAATGGCTGCGGTTCCGATTGCAACGATAACAATGCCACGGCTTACCCCGGTGCCACGGAACTTTTCGATACAGTCGACAATGATTGCGATGGTTTCATCGACGAGGGCCTGGATCAAGACGGGGATGGGTATGCCGACATCGCCCAGGGTGGAAATGACTGCGACGATAGTGACGGCACTGTGCACCCTGGAGCTGGAGAGAACTGTAACTCCGGGTTCATAGATGAGGACTGTGATGGCCAGCCCGGTTGTGGTGATACCGATTGCGCCTATGACGGGGATCACGACAACTACGGTGTGGGCGCTGCTGTTTGCGTCGGGACGGGCGATTGCGACGACACCAATGCGACGGTAAATTCTGGGGCGCCCGAAATTTGCGACGGCGTGGACAACGACTGCGATGGCCAGACCGATGAACTCTGCGATGGTGATGGGGATGGGTATATCACCGTCGCGATGGGCGGAAACGACTGCGACGATACGCACTCAGACGTGCACCCAGGCGGTGCGGAAAACTGTATCGATGGTAGGGACAACGACTGTGATGGGCAGGCCGATTGCTCTGATAGTGACTGCTTGCATGACAACGACGGCGACGGCTCCTATGCAGGAGATTCCAGTTGCAACCCTCAAGACTGCAACGATGCCAGCGCTTCCTTCCCGACGACTGAGGTTTGCGACGGTGTCGACAACGATTGCGATACCGTCATAGACGAAGGCTGCGACATGGACGGCGACAACTATACAGATCATAACCAGGGTGGAAACGATTGCGATGACTCTATCGCAACTATTAACCCGGGGATGACTGAAAATTGCTCTAACAGCACGGACGAGAACTGCAATGGCCTAGCCGACTGTGCGGATGTTCAGTGTTTCGTGGATCTCGACGGGGACGGGTATGGGACGGGCGACTTTGCTTGCACCGCCAATGGGGCGAATGCGGACTGTGCCGATTGGGATCCCTCTATTCACCCTGGGCAGGGCGAAACCTGCTTTAACGGTACAGACGATAACTGCGACGGTCAGGTAGACGAAGGGTGCTAGCCTGGACTAGGCTCTCGCCGTGAACGAGCTAGACTGGATCCGCAAAATTCAATCCTGGGTTGAAGCGCCTGCCAAAGGCGTTGCCGTCGGTATTGGCGATGATGCCGCTGTCTTAAACCCCAGCGAAGCCTCTCTAGTTTTAACAACGGACAGCCTAGTCGATGGCGTCCACTTCGATCTTGCCTATAGCTCTCCCGAAGACCTCGGTCATAAAGCCCTGGCAGTGAATCTGAGCGATATCGCCGCAATGGGCGCGCGTCCTAAGTACGCTCTCGTCAATCTAGTTTTGCCTCCCGGGAAAGCGGAAAACTTCTTGCCTGGTTTTTACAAAGGCCTGTCTGCGGAAGCGCAGAGCGCCGTGACGTCGATTATCGGCGGTAACTTGAGCCGGTGCGAGAAGGGCCTCGTGATTTGCGTTACGGCAGTAGGGGAGCAAGTGGGTGCGCCTCGCTTGCGCTCGGGTGCTCGTCCCAGAGATACGATTTTCTTGTGGGGGGCTGTAGGCCACGCCGCTGCTGGTCTGCAGGCATTGCAAAGCCTGGGGCTTGAGGAAGCAAAAGCGCTTTTTCCCACGCTAGTGCAAGCGCAGCTGCGGCCCAAAGCATGTCTTAGCGATGCTTGGCTCTCGCTCGGAGTGCACGCCTCGATTGATGTGAGCGATGGCCTGGTGAGTGAGCTTTGGCACTTGGCCCGCGCTTCGTCCGTCGGGATGGAACTTTTTCCTCAAAACCTCGACCTCACCGCGCTGCAGCCATTGGCCGATGAAAGCGGGGCGGCTGCATTGGACTGGGCGCTTTATGGTGGGGAGGATTACGCCCTTCTATTCACTGCCGCCGCCGGTAAAGATGAGGAAATAGCTCGGGCCCTCCCCGGCGTGCGCGCTATCGGCAGAGTCCATGCGGGTGAGCCGTCGGTCTGGATCTCGACGGAAAAAGGCCACCAGCCTCTAGAGGCCCGAGGCTTTGATCATTTCGGTGATACCAAGGCTTGACCCTCGACGCTGCATTCGCGAAACTTCTCCCATGCGCCGACTCAGACTTCTTTGCCTGGTAGCTCTTTTAGCCACTCCTGCTCACGCCGATCGCCTGAAAGCAGGGGACTGGCTCTTCGGGTTTGGGCTTGGGTACGCCTCAGCACCCGGGCTTTTTTTGGCTTCGCCACATCTGGAGCGTGTGATTCAAGGCAGCTGGATGTTGGGAATGTTGGCGCAGGCAGGCTTCGGAGCCAACGACGCTCTGTTTGCGATTTCGGCAACAGGGCGTTTCCAAATCGGGGATCACCCCCGGCTTCGTCCGACGCTCGAAGCGGGGCTAGGTTTTGCAACGGCCAGCCGGACTTACAATGCCACTCTCGGTTTCGAGATCCACGGAGGCATGGGCATTGAGTACCTCTGGGACAGCGGCCTTGCTATCGGGACCATGGTGCGCGCCAATTTCGCGCCGCCTTTGCACGACTTTTTCCTCACTTGGGCCATCGCGAACGCCCGCTTTCTGTTTTGATGGATTTCCGCAGCCTGCGCGCTTAAGCTGCCGGGCGTTCTATGGATAAACAAACCACGGCTTTACGTCTGCTACGCGCCCTCAAAGCGAAGGGGTACCAGGCCCTGTTCAATGGGGGCTGTGTCCGAGACCGCCTTTTGGGTAAAGCGCCTAAGGATTTTGATATCGCCACGAGCGCCACCCCCGAGCAGGTTCAGGCATTGTTTGAGAAGACGGTGCTCGTCGGCGCCCACTTTGGCGTCGTCGTGGTGGTGGAAGAGGGCGAGTCTTTCGAAATCGCGACCTTCCGCTCCGAAGGGGCTTACCTCGATGGACGGCACCCCACGCAGGTCGCCTTTTCTACCGTCGAGAAAGACGCCCAGCGCCGGGATTTCACCGTCAATGGCCTGTACTGGGATGGGGAATCCGAAAAGCCGTTAGACCTCGTGAATGGCCAGGCGGATCTCGCCGCTCGGGTCATCCGCACTATCGGCAAACCCGAAGAGCGTTTTGAAGAAGACCACCTGCGCTTACTGCGCGCCGTGCGTTTCGCCGTGCAACTCGGGTTTGAAATCGAACCCCAGACGTTTGCGGCTGTTAAAGCGCTGGCCCCCAAAATTGCTTCGGTAAGTGCTGAGCGTACACGCGATGAACTGACGAAGATCCTCACTTCGCCTGCCCCAGGGCGCGGGATCCGTCTGCTGGATGAAACAGGGCTATTAGCTGTCGTCTTGCCGGAAGTGCTGACGCTAAAAGGCGTGGAGCAACCCGCGCAGTACCACCCCGAAGGGGATGTTTACATCCATACGCTTATGTTGCTCGACCAACTGAACGAAGCGCCGGCCGAGTTAGCGTGGGGCGCGCTACTGCACGATATCGCCAAGCCTTGCACGTTTGAGCGGGCGGCCGATCGCATCCGCTTCCATGGCCATGACCGCATTGGCGCAGAAATGTCGGAAAAGATCCTCCGCCGCTTGGCTTTCTCTAATGAGTCGCGGGAACTCATTTGCGCGTTGGTCGAAGCGCACCTGCGTTTTAAGGACGCGTTCAATATGCGGGTGAGCACCCTGAAACGCTTTTTCCGGATGCCCCGTTTCGATCTCCACATGGAACTGCATCGGATTGATTGCTTGGCGAGCCATAAGGACCTCTCCGCCTATGCCTTTTGCCAGCAGAAGCTCGCAGAATTCGCCAAAGAACCGCCAGAGCCGTCGCGTATCGTTACGGGCGCGGACCTTATCGCCTTGGGCCATAAGCCGGGCCCGGAGTTTAGCCGCATCCTGCGTGAGATCGAAGACCAGGTTTTGGAAGGGAGTATCCGGACGCGGGAAGAAGGCATAGAATACTTGCGCAAGCACCACGGGAGTAAGGGTTGAGCGCTAAGACGCAAGAGCAGCTTTTAGAGGGGGTTCAAAAAGGGGATCTGCGGGCTTTGAGCCGCCTTATCTCTTGGGCGGAAAACCGCGAACCTGGCACCGAAGCGGTTCTGGCCAAACTCTATTCAAAAATCGGTAAAGCACGCGTCTTTGGAATTACGGGCCCGCCCGGTGCGGGCAAAAGCACGCTGGTCGGCCACTTCATCCGCTTATGCCGTGAAAAAGGCGAAAAAGTCGCGGTGGTCGCGGTCGACCCTGTGAGCCCTTTCACCGGCGGTGCACTTTTGGGCGATCGCATCCGCCTCAGCGAACATTTCAATGACCCCGGAGTTTTTATCCGCAGCCTCAGCACCCGTGGGAAACTGGGCGGCTTGTCCTTGGCCACGCGCGAAGTCGTACACTTTCTCGATGCCTTTGGGTTCGACACTATCCTCTTGGAAACCGTCGGTGTGGGCCAGAGTGAAGTGGAAGTCCGCAAGATTGCGGATGCCACTTTAGTGGTGCTCGTCCCGGAGTGGGGCGATGGCGTCCAGGCTTTGAAATCCGGGATTTTGGAAATCGGCGATGTGTTTGCCGTGCATAAGGCCGATCGCGAAGGCGCCGATCGCATCGCGGGCGAATTGCGCCAGGCTTTGAGTGAACTCAAGCCGACGCCTTCAGTACTTCTCTCCGAGGAAAAAAAGCCGGAAAGTGTGGCGGCATTGCTCCAAGCGCTGCGCGATTTCACCGAAGCGCAAGCAGCCAAGGTCGCAGGCCGACGGCAAGCCGCGCGTGCGGCGACGCTAGCAGAATTAGTAGAGTCTCGAGTGCTCGAACAGGCGCGCCAGTGGGTGGCAGCGCATACAGCCGCGGCGGCGAATCCCTATGATGGGTTTTTGAAGTTCGATGCCGCGCAAACCCCTTGGAAAGCATGAAGCCTCTGCGCCGTATATTGATCGCCCGCACCGATAAATTGGGCGATGTGCTTTTATCTCTGCAGGCAGTAGCCAGCGTGCGCACGGCATTTCCCGAAGCGCAAATCGATCTGCTACTGCGTGCGGAATTGCAGGAAATCGTCGGCAGCCTCTTAGATTTGATGCGTGTCCGCCCTGTGCCCTGGAAGCCAGGCCAGGCGATTGAGCGGTACGACGCCGCCCTTTGCCTCTTCGACGAGCCAGCGCTGCTTTCGGCGTTTAAGCGCGCAGGGATTCCCGTGCGCGTGGGAAATTATTCCAAGCTACGGTCGTTCCTGAA
>JAIEOG010000449.1 GCA_019750655.1 bacterium | reverse complement strand
AGGAGCTGCCAAAACAGCCCCACGGAAAGCCATGGCGCTGCGCTCATGTGCGCTCCTCGGCGCCCTCGATAAGCGCCTTGATCTGCTCCCATTCCTTTTCTTTAAGTTTCACGCTCGTCAGCAACTGCCGCACCAAGCCCACTGGTGCACCGTCGAAAACCCGATCGACTACGTGGCGCACCGCGCGCGCTTCGTAGGCCTCTTTTTTGAGAAGAGGAATGTAAATATGCCCGCGGCCTTCTTTGCGCGTTTTGACGACTTTTTTCTGTTCCAGAATGCGCAGGATGGTCGAGATCGAAGTGTAGGCAAGTGCACGCTCTTGCGGAAGAAGGCGTTGCACGTCGGAGACTGTCCCTTCTCCGAGCTTCCAGAGAATGGACATGAGTTCGAGTTCAGTTTCGGTCAGCATCTTCACAGAGGAACCCCCGTAGAAAAATGCTAACTAAGAATTTAGTTATGATCAACTAAGATTTTAGTTGGTCGCCCATTATAAATGGATGCGGGCGGCCAAACCTGCATTGGCGGCGATCATGTTCGGCCCATCCAATGAGCTGCGGACGAGCAAGTTGAACGAGAACAAGCCTTCGCTCGTTAACCCCAACTCCACGCCATCGGCCAGAGGGAAGAAAACTGCCGTGCGGGCATGAAAGCCCCAAATCGGTTTCATATCCAAAACCGAACCCGCGGAACGGAAGGAACTGAGCGGCGCACCGTATGCGACGCCGACGCCAATGGTCGCAACGATGTCTGCGTTGTAAGGGTGGAATTGAAAGGCGATACCAGCAGGGACGGTTCCAAAATTGAGTTCAGGGCCGTTATTGGGTGAGTAGGTGCGGCTCGCCAGGAAGCCCGCATAGAGGCCTACATTCCGAGATAAGAATATCTCCGCATTCACTCCCGTGTGCACGCCCGCGCCGCCATCGATTTCATTGCCATTCGTGAAGAGCGTCCAGCCCATCCCCAACATCGGGGTCAGAAAAAGACCGTTCTGCGTCTTCTTGATAAGGCGTTGTTCGTATTCGTCGTTGTCGGCCGCCATCGCGGTGGTGGTTAGAAAAAGCCCCAAAATCCCGATGGTGAAAAGCGATCGCATTTAAGTCCCCCAGTACGCGGAAGAGTGTAGCGACCGGCCAGGGAGAACGCCAGTGCTTTTAGGGGCTTACAGTTTATTACAAAGCCTTACACCCAGTCGTGTTTAGCGGCGCATGATGGGGCTGTGGACTTAAACAAGGAGTTCGTATGAAAACGGTCCGATTTCTCGCTCTCATTACCCTCTTTTCGTCGGTGGCTTTTGCCGGTGCTTCTAATGGCGTGTCCGATGGAGTATTGGCTCGCGATCCCAGCGGTGGCCGCCACCCTAGTTTCGGCCATCACCGTCTTAATGCGGACCAGCGCAAAGCGTTTGAAGCGTGCTTACAAACCAAAGGCATTGCGGTTCCCGAGCGCCCCGCTTTCACAGACGCTCAGAAGAAAGCCTTTGAGACTTGCCGTGGCCAAGGCGAAGGGCGTGAAGACTTCAAAGCTTGCATGAGCGAACAAGGCGTGGCGCTTCCCAAACGCCCGGACATGAGTGCGGAGCAACGGGTTGCGATACATGAGTGCCGTGCGCAAGCGCGCCAGACTAACTAACTTCAGCCCCTAGCATCACCTAGACCCGGCTCCGAAAGGGGCCGGGTTTTTTTATTTCTCCCGTATAAAAAAGCGAAAGGAGTTTCCCATTTCCGGTGAGGAGGCAGAAATGAGAAACTCCTTTTTTCCGTGGACGGATCCCTTTTCAGGACGCCATGGTCTAAGAATACTCTGCGTCTCACCGCGAGTCTTTCTCGGCAGGTAAGCAATTGTAACAGTATGTAACGCGCCACACTTCTTACAGAATGCTGGGTTATACTTGTCTCATGGCTAAGAAGATTCTTCTCATAGACGACGACGAAAAGCTGATAGCGCTGCTCGCGAAATACCTGTCGCAGTTCGACTTAGAGATTCTCTCAGCATTGCGCCCCAGTGAAGGTCTCCGAGTTCTCCAGGAACAAAAGCCGTCACTCGTGGTTCTAGACTTGATGCTCCCAGAACAAAACGGCTTCGAGGTCTGCAAGGAGATTCGCAAGCGCGGCAACACCCCCGTCATCATGCTCACCGCACGCGGCGACGTAGCCGACCGTGTCGTCGGATTAGAACTCGGCGCCGATGATTACATGCCCAAGCCCTTCGAACCGCGTGAACTTTTGGCGCGGATCCAGTCGGTCCTGCGGCGCAGCGAGTCCCCCGCCCCGGCCAGCAAAGAAGTATTGAGTCTAAGTGGTTTGGAATTAGATCCCAACAAGCGCGAAGCCAAGCTCGATGGGCGCGTTCTTGATTTAACGACGATGGAATACGACATCCTCTATTTTTTCGCCACTCACGCCGGGGTCGCATTGAGTCGCGATCAGATCATGGATCACCTGCGGGGAATTGATTGGGAAGCTTACAATCGATCTATCGACGTTTTGATTTCGCGTCTGCGGCAAAAATTGCGAGACGACCCAAAGCGCCCTCGGTTTTTCAAAACGGTTTGGGGCACGGGCTATCAGTTCATCGGGTAAACAATGCGGCGATTCGATCACATTTCTATCTTCGTTAAGCTCTTCGTCATTTGGATTCTCACCGCTGTCGCAATCAATGTGACTGTTCTAGGTGCGCTCCACTGGAAACGCCGCCCGGCGCACACGGAGCGCCGTTTTATCGATAAAAACATCAAAGAGTATTTAACGTACCTAGCTACGACATTGCGCTCTCTCCCCGGAGATGCGCAACGCAAGCAATGGCTGGAACGCACCGGCTTTGAAGCCCGCACCACTGGGACATTTCATTTCGAGAGCCAAGCGGCTCTGCCCGAACTCGACGCGGAGCCACACCACCGCGGCCGCCACGGACGCATCGAAGAAGGCTTACGCTTTGGCCGCGCGAAAGGCCGCACGGCTTTGGTTCTAGAAGACAGCTCGACTTCGCCTCCCACGGAATGGATTTTCTACGGCCCAGAGAATGCAATTCCACCAAGCCCCTTTGACATCCGCGCGGGAGAGATCGTGGCGCTTATCAGCGTGCTCACTTTGATTATTGCGTTGAGCTATATTCTCCTGCGCAAAACGCTCACTCCTATCGGCAGCTTGAGTGCCGCCGTCGAGGCGTTGGGGCAAGGCAACCTACACCACGAAGTGGCCGTCACAGGAAAAGATGAATTGGCTTCACTGGCGCGTTCGTTCAACGGCATGGCCAAGAACCTGCGCGAAATGGTGGAACGCAAGGAGCGCATGCTCATCGACATCAGCCACGAACTGCGCTCGCCGGTGGCCCGCGCGAAAGTCGCAGCGGAATTTATCGCCGATGCACAGATTAAGCGTAGCATCACGGAGGATCTCGGCGAGATGGATCATATGATCCGCGACTTGCTCGAAAGCGCCCGGCTCCACGCAGAGCAAAGCACGCTAGAGCTCTCAGACTTTGAAATGCAGCCGCTTCTCGAGCAGGCCATTCACCGATATGCCAGCGATCGAAAGGTTAGCTGTCAGTTTCCAAAAAACGCCGTACACGTCACGGGCGACCGAGAGCGCCTGGCTACCGTCGTAAAGAACTTGCTCGAAAACGCCGTGAAATACGCTACCGCGCCGGCGGCATTGGAAGTGACATTGGAAGAAACACCGCGGGAAATCCTCTTCACTGTCCGGGATGAAGGCCCGGGAATTCCCGTCGCGGAACAAGAGCGTGTCTTTGAACCGTTTTACCGACTCGATCGATCCCGTACGCGTTCGACCGGAGGGTTTGGCCTCGGCTTAAGCCTTAGCCGACGTATTTTAGAAGCGCACAAGGGAACTCTCACCGTCGAATCCGCCGAACCGGGCGCGCGCTTCATTGCGTGCCTGCCGAAGACTAAAAAGTAGACAGTTGGGATGTCAGGCACTGTCTGGCCTGAAAATGGCGAAAAACCCAATGGTTTAGCCTTACGTAACGGGTTGTAACAGGACATACCGCAAACCTACTGACAACCCCCGTGCCTAATCCGTGCCTACGCAGGCTGGCCCCAGCCTTGCTCTTACAAAGGGTATGAAAACGCGCAATCAGCCTATTCTCTTGGCGGCCCTTGGTCTCACTATGTGGGTGATTCAGGCCTGTTCTTCCGGCAGCAGCTCGCTGCAGTCGGGAATGAATTGCGCTATCTCGGCAGCGCAGGACACGACGCGGTCTAATGCGGTGGCGCTTTCGATTTCGTGCGGTGGGGGCACAGCGCCTTACTCGGTAGCAAGTCTGACGCTTGCAGGTGCGACTCCCGATTCAGTTACGGGAACGAGCACGGGGTTTTCTTCGACTACTACACTTACAGTTTATGACTATTCCTACTCGAACTTCTCCGGTCTGGCCGGGACGGTCGCGGTTTACGACTCGGCTTCGGTCAGCTCGCAAGCCGTCGGTTACTCCTTCACGGTTACTACTTCTTCGGGAAGCACTTCCACAGGAAGCTGCACGATTGCAGCGGGGAACAGTTCTCCCAGCATCGGGCAGTCCGTGACCTTCACGCTCACTACCGACACTTTCGGTTCTTCGCCTTACACGTTTAATTCTTTCAGCGCTGGCAGCTACGGCACTGTTTCGCAATCTCCGGTGAAAATTTCCGACACCCAATCCCAAGCGGTTGCGAGCTTCTCGCAAACAGGCACGCAAACGGTGAGCGCCTCAGTTTACGACAATATGGGCGCTACGCGCTCTTGCTCCACGACAGTCACCGTCGGCGGCACTAGCACCACGACGGGATCCGGCTCTCTCTCTTGCGCCGGTTGGGCAAGCCCGACTGCGATTTCTCGTGGCCAAGGCACTACGGTGGGCGTGACGATTACGAGCTCCTACCAAGCTTGGTTGCAGGAAGTACACTTTGCCCCAAACATGGGCATCACGGGCAGCTACACTAGCGCCACCACGGCTCAGCTGTACTTCCCCTATAGCGGCACTTACCCGATTACCTTCTTAGTGAAGGATATTAACGGTAACCAAGCCACCTGCAACAGCGCATCGAACGTCACCGTTTACTAAACGGTGGGTTGACTGCTGCTCTCGCGCCGGCCGAAAATAGCCGGCAATGCAAACCACTCAACGCCCTTCGGGATTCTCCGTGTTGCTTTGGGTTTTATGCCTTTCGGCGCTTGCTGTGGGGGCGAAAAACTTCGAGCAAGGAGGCATCGGTGTCGACGGGCCTCACTACGCCGTGGTCGCTCGCGAGATGGCTCGGAGTGGGGATTGGTTTTTCATGCGCGGGACCATTCCCGACTACCAACCCGCAGCCGATTACCCCCACTTAGGCATTTGGCTCATTGCTAGCGTCTTTAGCGTCTTGCCGGCGGCAGATTGGACCGCACGCATTCCTGGAATTCTCTTTTACGTCGGATTTCTGCTCGTCTTTTTCCGACTATTACGCCTGATCGACGGCCCCCGCTTAGCCGTCGCGGGGACTCTCGCGCTCTGGGTGATGTACCGCTTCTCGAACTTCTTTTCGAATGTGTACCTCGATCCCGGAATGGTCTTTTTCGGAATGGCTTCGCTCCTTCTGGCTTATGAAGGTGTAAAGGCCCAGAGCCCCCTGCGTCTTCTAATTGCGGGCTGCTGTCTCGCGCTTAGCTTCATGATGAAGGGCATGGCCGCTGCGGGGTTTGTCCCCGCCATTGGATTTACTCTACTCTGGGGTGCCCCGGGCAGAAATGCTCGCCACGCTTTCTGGAACGTCACCTGCTTTGTCTTGGGGTTCGCCACCGTCTTGGGACTCTACCTGCTCGCTGTGGAAGCGCGCGTACCTGGATTGCTAGAGAAGTATTGGTCTCGCCAGTGGACGAATCGTTTTTCTCAGCAACGCGATTGGAGCCGTCTTTGGGAATGGCGTTACTGGGGCGGGCTGCTCCGCGATTGCCATTACTTCCTTTTACTAGGGGCGGTGGGCTGCCTTTGGAAATGGCCCCGTCGAATGGGGCTCGTGCCTTGGATTGCGATTGCGAGCTTCAGCGCTTTGTATGCGCCCATTGATCGCGTGGGCAACCAATATTGGTTGGCCCTGCTGCCATGGATCGCTTGGGTTTTCGCTTCTGTCTTTGTGGGGCGTCGGGAATGGAAACCAGAGCCCTGGATGCTCGTGAGCGGAGTGGCCGCGGTCGTATTGCTCTTTTTCGTTCAGTTCACGCCGGTGCGTGTGCACGGGCCGGAAGCTCCGGATGTGGCGCACCTACAGCGGCGCATGGCGCAGGGTATTTACCAAAGACTCGTTCTAGACAGTGCGCCCCAGCCGGCGGACTTCACTCGCAAAGATCATTACTATTGGTATGGCGATACACCGATCGTCACTCTAGAGCGTAACGATCCGGCCTTGCGCCCCGATCCGGCGGCGCTTTACCTTTTGCACAACCATACGGAAAACCGCGCGAAAGAACTCAAAGCACTCGGCTGGTGTCTCGACGAATTGTTTCCAGAGAGCCGCAGCTTCTGGCGGGCATGCCCGTTGGGCACTTAACGTTTGCGGTTTCGGTAGGCCATCCCTAGGCGGGCCATGCGATCGACTAGGTAAAAACCCACACCCGCCCAGATTAAGCAAAAGGCCGCGAGCTTCACACCGCCCAATGGCTCATGAAACACGAGCACCCCACAGAGAAACTGCAACGACGGTGCGATGAATTGCAGCATGCCCATTAAGCTCACAGGCAAACCCGGTGCTGCGACGGAGAAGAGAAATAGCGGAAGTCCCGTTACCACGCCGCCCCCGGCGAGCAAGAGCGCCTGCTCCCAGCTCAAGGGCCAGGGCGCCGCTTCTCTAAAGTATATCGCCGCTGCGAGCGCGGGCAGAAAACCCGCGGCGCCTTCGAGCAATGAACCCAAACGTGCGTCGATACCGATGACCTTCTTCACAATGCCGTAAATGCAAAACGACGTCGCTAGAGTCAGTGCAATCCAGGGAAATTCTGTGGAAAGACTCGCGAGCGTCAAAACCCCCAGCGTCGCCAAAATCAGCGCAAAGCGCAGGGGCCAGGAAAAAGGTTCTTTAAACCAAATTACTCCCACTGCGACGCTCATGAGCGGATTGAGAAAGTACGCAAGGCTCGTCTCTAAAACACGGCCGGAGTTTACGCCGTAGATATAGGTTCCCCAATTCAGGGCGAGTAGGCCCGCCGCCAACACAGAGAGGCCGACCGCCCGACGAGAAGCAAACCGCCACCGGTTCCGCGCGGCAGCCCCAGGAAGAAGATAGATCGCGAGGTAAAAAACAAACGACCACAAAATGCGGTGGGACAGGATCTCAAGAGCCGGTAGGGCTGCTAAGAGCTTCCAATAAATGGGGAAAAGCCCCCAGAGCGTGTAGGACGTAATGCCCAGCCAAACGTCGCGGCGTTGTGAAATCACGGCGCCAATCTAGTGAGCCTATCTAAATACGCAAGACCTCATCTAAGCCTAACTGCACTTTCTCCTTAAAAGCGCTACACTGGTAAGCATGCTCATCCTTGCACTAGCACTGCAGGCTTTGATCTCCGCACACGCTGTTGAGCGCGTGCAGATCGCTGTGCGCCATGGGGAGAGCACCCGAACGCAGATGGCTTACCTAGAGCGAGAGGCCCCAGGACAACCGTGGACCCTTTCTCAACAGCGCGGCGGACAGCCTGCCTACCGCCGCGTTCTGGACACGACCGTAAGTTCCGAAATCGATCGCTTCCGTGCGGGAACGGGGGTTTGGCAGACTTTGGCTTTCAATGGCAGGCACCCCGTCGGGACGCACCCCGTGCACAAACCCACGGGATCCGTCCCCCTCGAATTGCGCTTAGCTGCCGGCCCTGAAAAAAAATTTGAATCTATCGTCGGATATTTTGAACCAGGGGAACGCAGCCCTGGATTTAGCGACTCTCCTGAAGCCCGAGCCAATGGCGCTGTCCCCGCAACGATTGTGCGCTTTCGCGGCGGAGTTGCGCAGACCAATCAAGTGCGCTTCACGAGCCCTTTCTCCTTGCCGTTGCGAGGCCCCGACGGAAAAACCGTTTACCAAAGTGTGTTGATAACCGCTGTGCAAGATGGTGTGGCCACGGTGGTAACTCCCGCTCTGTTGAAGCAAGCAGTATACCTGGATCAAAGGGACGTGAGGTCCGACGAAGTCCCTGTGGAACGCCTGCTCAACAGCCAATCCGTGGGTTACGATCCTGTCGACCACGATGTGAACCAAACCTTGGAACTTCTCAACGCAAACCTCTCGCGTGCCCCGACTACCGAGAGCGTGCGTTCAACACTTCAAAACAAAGACGCCATGAGCGGCTATGATTCTGCAAAGCTGGAAATGCTTTTGAAACGCCTCGCTGCCACTCCGGCCGCGCCGACGCCAGTCCCGCAACGACGCTACGATGCGCCCGCGTTGCACGTGCCTTCCTCGCTTGGCCCCGGTTGTATCCAAACTTTTATGCGCTTCGAGTAGAGCTAATTTTCGAAGAGTCCGTCGCGGCCCCACTCCAACAGCATCCCGATCTGGCTTTGCGTCTCGAAATCGCTTTTGCCAACGAGCTGCACGCGCAGATTCGGTAGACTGGACAGGCTGGGCGCGGGGAGCGGTTCTCCCTCGGCGTAGAAGAAGACATAGTCGACGATCGTATGGCGGAACTGTTCTAAGACCGAAGCCAATGTTTGCTGGCTTTGCGCGCCTTCGTGTTGGCGGTGCAGGTGAACGATCGCGGCGGGTTGGTGGCGCGTATAGATCCCGCTGCCAGGTATTCCGTCTTTTGTCTTCGCGGCTTCCCACATTTCTTCTGTAGTGCGCTGGGTGGCCAGGGATTCCAACTTTGCCATGGCGTCTTGCGCTATGCCTTTTTCGATCTGCGTGACTTTGATCTGGAACTCGCCAAGGAGCGCGTGAATTCGGAAAGGCCCCTCGGCGTATCCAACGGAGTCGAGCATGTTCTCCACACTATCAAGAGTATCGCCCTGGGAGAGATAGCGGCTAAGCCGCTCCGTGGGTCCAACATACGAATTCTCTATCTGGGCAAAAACACTCTCATTCCCATTTAACAGATCCAGCAAGCGATATACCGACGGTGCCCCGCCCTGCTCCGGCGGCAAGTGTGCAGTTGCCCAAACACCGCTGAGAAAAACACCGCGCGTGGTGCGAACCCCCGACAGAACCAAACCGTGGAGTCCCGGGCGCCCCGGCACCGCTCCCAAGACTTCCTGAGCGACCAAGGTGCGCGGGCCATTGAGCGACGCTTCTTGAAAACGCCGAAACGCCTTCGTGAAGTCGCTGTCATCGGTACAGAAAAGCGGTTTTTCTTCCGGGAGCGCCGTTGCGGGTTTGAGAACGACAGGCCATTGCGCGCGCGTTTGCTGCCAGCGGAGAAGCTCGGAAAGCTCAGTGCTCGCTTGCTGGTCCGGTTTCCAAACAGCCATCAAGTGCTCGCCCAGTTCGGCCTTGTTGACGATATCGGAAACGCAGGTGCCCGGGGCCACACTCAGTGCCCAGGAGGAACCAAACGCGAGAACGAAGGTCAGAGCGCGTCTCATTGGGACGTGTCGATACACGATCCTTCCCAGCGGCACAATCTTTAAGCTTTCTAGAGAGATTACTTAGCGGGCGGGGCTGCAGCACCTGAGGCGAGCAGAGCCGAAAAATACTCGGCGTAGGATTTCAAAATCGGGCCTTCAAACCCGAAAACATTCGGTGCCATGAACCCCACCGAAAAAGCCAGCGAGGAAATCCCAAAGGCCAGGGCGTTGAGGTCTGTGCCGGTGTGGATTTGGCCTTTTTCGCGGTAGCTCCCCAGGCGCGCAACGATAGCGGGCAACCGCCGCCCATGGACGACGGAGGCCAATTGCTTGCCGACCTTGGGATCCACAATGGCGCGCGAAAGTGCCACGCGCAGAAAGTCGCTATGGGTCTTCATCTGGTCGCAGGACATCGAAATGAGCTGGAGGATCTCCTCCCGCAGAGTGGCTTGGTAAGGGAGAGCCGCCAGCGTGGTTTCCATCTCTTTGGCGGCGAAGACTTCCATCACGGCGACGAGGAGGCCTGCCTTGCCTTCGAAGTAGCGTTGGATCAGGGCTTCAGAAACGCCTGCTTTTTTAGCTACTTCGCGGGTCGTGGCTGCGTCGTAGCCCACGGAGGAGAAAACCTCCAAGGCCGCTTGCACGAGGGCCTGGGTGCTGCCCTCGCGATCGCGTTTCTTACGAACCGCGTTCTTAATGCCTCTTGTAATCAACCGCATACAATGAAAATATGCCACGTGAGGGTGGTTGTTTCCAAACACTAAAAATAATAAAACACATAAATAACTGAATTTACTAGTTTGTTAAGATTTCGACACAATCCGGCAATTGCAGACCCTCCGGAGCGAAGGTAGTATAAGTAAGTGGACGCTTACTAAGTGATGAGGAATCCGATGATGCGTGCAACGGGGTTAACACTCAGTCTTTTCGCCGCTCTTGTTTCTACTCCAGCAATCGCGGCCGGTCTGACGCCAGATCAGTACCTAGAACAAGTCAAAACGCAGAACGAAGAGGTTAAAGGCGCAATCTCTTCCAGCGAAGCGAGCCAACGGCGTTCTGAGTCGGCAAGTCTCGCGCTGGCCTGGTCGCTCTATATGAACGGCGGGTACAAGAGCGATGCGAAACTCTACCCACTGCCCTTCGTGACTTACGGCAAGGTCGATTACGCTTCTTACAATGTTGGGTTCTCCAAGGTGACGAGCTTCGGCCTCGAAACGAAGGTCGGCTACTCGCTGATGCACACCCAATACAATGGATTGAACGTCCCTGGCGTGACGGGAACGGTGGAGTTCTTCGACACCACGCCGATGTTTGAATTTAAGCAGTCTGTCTGGGGCAATGGATTCGGCCGTAAGACACGGGCCGATCAAGAGTCGGCTCAAGCGACTATGCTCGAAGGCCGCTTCCGCTCGCGCAACCAAGCTCGCAGCTTGCTCATCAAAGCCGAAGAAACCTATTGGCAGCTCGCACTGGTGCGGGAACGTGTGGAAGTTTCCAAAAAAGCTCTCGACCAGGCCGAAAAGATCTATGCCTGGGCGAAACGCCGGTCGGAAAACAACTTGGCCGATGACGTCGATGCCCTCCAGGCACAAGCCGCTCTCGAAATCCGCCGCGTGGATCTGCAAACCGCAGAAGACGATGAACGCACGGCAAGCCGTATGTTCAACCGCTTCCGCAATGTGGACTCCGATTCCGTCGACGATGCACTCTCTGAAGTCGGCAGCGATAACCTGCTCGTCTTTAATGTCCCGGCGATTCAACCGCAGCGCGACGACGTGAAAATGGCCGAGATGCAGCAAAAGGGCGCCGCCGCCCGCGCCGCTTCCGCCGCAGAAACCTACAAACCGACGTTGGACGTTTACGGTAACTATGCCCTAAACGGCCGCGCAGCGGGTTTGGGCCAGGCACTGGGCAATCCGTTCCAAGCAGGCCGTCCCACTTGGGAAGTCGGTTTCCGTTTCAATATGCCGCTGGATCGCGAGCTCGCATCTGAATCCGTCGCAGGCGCTCGCCAGGAGCAAATGGCCGCAGAAATGATCCTGCAGCAAAAACTCCGCGACCAGGAACAAGACTGGAAAGAATTGCAGCGCAAAATCGGCGAGCTAAAAAACCGCCTGAAGATGCAACAAACCCTCGTGAGCGTGCAGAAAACCAAGCTGCAACGCGAACGCGAGCGCCTCAAAGGCGGCCGCACCACCACGTTCCAGGTATTGAGCTTTGAACAAGACTTTGCCCTGTCCCGTCTCGGGGAAATTGGAGCGAAATCCGCTCTGGTGCAAGCCATCACGCAAGTGAAGCAGTACGACGGAGGAGCCCTATGAACCTCGCAGATCTTTCCATCAAGCGTCCGATTTTCGTTACCTGCTTGGTCCTCTTGATTTTGCTCGCGGGTTTTTACTCGCTGACGAAGCTGCCGGTGGACTTGTTCCCCGACGTCAACTTCCCCATCGTGACGGTTACCACGCCTTACCGCGGTGCCGGCCCCGAGGAAATTGAAACGCTCGTATCCAAGCCAATTGAAGACGAATTGGTTACGATCTCCGGCGTTAAGCGCGTTACTTCGACGAACGTCGAAGGCGCTAGCGTCGTCGTGGCCCAGTTCTACTTGAAAACCGACATCCACTACGCCGAACAGCAAGTGCGCGACCGTGTGAGCTCGGTGCGTAGCAAGCTGCCGGACGATGCCGATGATTCTGTGATCCGCCGTATCGACCCTGCGGATTTGCCGATCGTGACTATTTCTTTGGAAGCGGACCTTTCCGAAGGCGAGCTATTTGACCTCGCCGATGATTTTGTGCGCCCGCGCTTAGAGCAGGTCGAACGCGTAGGTTTGGTGGAAGTCCTCGGGGGCCGTAAACGCGAAGTGCGCGTGACTCTCGATCGCAACAAGCTTAAAGACCGCGAGCTTTCCGTCACTGCAGTGGCAGGCGCACTCGGCCGCGCGGGGGAAAACATCCCGAGCGGTAAAGTCGATGAAGCCGGAAAAGAGAAAATCATCCGCACCGTCGGCCAATTCGGTTCACTCGATGATATTCGAGAAAACATCGTAAGCCTCTTCGGCAACGACGTGCCCACGAAAATTTCGCAACTCGGCACCGTAGAAGACTCACTGCAGGACGAAAAGACCCGCGCTTTCGTCAACAGTAAGAAGTCCGTGCTCTTGGATATCTATAAGCAATCCGGAGCCAATACGGTTTCCGTAGCCACTGCCATCAAGAAACAGATGGGCAAAATCCAAGAAGAGCTCAAAACGCAAAAAGGCAGCGGCAAACTCACGCTCGTGCGTGACGGTAGCTGGTGGATCAATGCGAACGTCGAAGACGTTGAAGAGTCCATCTTGCTCGGGATTGGGCTGACGATCTTGGTCGTTTATTTCTTCTTGGCTAGCGGCCGCTCGACCATCATCACTGGGATGGCCCTTCCGAACTCACTTTTGGGCGCCTTCATCTTGATGGCGCTCGCCGGTTTCTCGGTCAATATCGTGACGATGTTGGCTTTGAGCTTGTCCGTGGGCTTTCTCATCGATGATGCGATCGTGGTGCGCGAGAACATCTTCCGCCACATTGAGATGGGTAAAGACCCGCTCACTGCCGCACGCGCTGGTACTGCCGAAGTGCAGCTCGCCGTGGTCGCGACCACACTCGCTGTTATGGCGGTGTTCGGCCCTGTGGCTTTCATGGACGGGATGATTGGCCAGTTCATGAAACAATTCGGCCTCACGATCATCTTCGCGATGGCCATCAGCTTGTTCGACGCTCTGACCATCGCTCCGATGTTGTCGGCGTATTTCGCAGGCCACAGCCATGGCCCCGCAACGACGGGCATCTGGGGCAATACGGTCGGCCGCTTGGTCCGCGCCTTCAACCGCTTCCAAGAATGGCTGGAAAACCGCTACGAAGGCTTGCTGCGCTTCACGCTCCGCCGGCCCCTCGTGGTGCTCGGCGCTTCGGCAGCCATATTCTTCGTCTTAATGTCTTCCATCAAAGGCATCTCGAAGGGCTTTTTCCCTGAGCAGGATCAGGGCGAGTTCTCGGTGACTTTAGACATGGCGCCCGGCACCAGCCTCGATGCCATGACTCAAGTAGCTCTGAAAGTCGACGAAGTGATTCGCTCGAATAAAGAGACACTCGTCTCTTCTTTGACGGTCGGTGGAAAACAGGGAGAGCCCAACAAGGCCAGCTTCTATGTCCACATGGTCCCGGCAAAAGAGCGCAACATCAACACGGGTAAGTTCAAAGAACGCCTCCGTGGCCAGCTTGTGGGCTTCACGGATGCGAACCCGCTCGTAAAGGACTTCGATCCAATCGGCGCAGGGAATAACCGCCAGTTCATGTTGAACATTATTGGTTACGATCAGGCGAAGATCGAAAAAGTCGCAGCCCAGGTTTTCGAAATCGCAAAAGCGAACAAAAAACTCAAAGGCCCCGACACGAACTTCCGTTCTGGTCAGCCTGAATACCAAATCAAGCTGCAACCAGGCCGCGCCGAGCGTTACGGGATCAATACCCGCACTTACGGCATGGAACTCCGCGCCCAGGTCGAAGGCTTGGTGGCTGCGAAATTCCGCCAGAGCGGCAAGGAATATGACGTCCGTGTCCGCCTCGATGAGTCGCAGCGTGACCTCGAGAAAGAATTCACCAAAGTCTACATCCCGAACGTCAACAACCGCCTGGTGCGCTTGAGCGATGTCGCTGCGGGGACGACGGCCACAGGCCCCTCGTCTATTAACCGCCAAGACCGCGCTCGCTACATCCAGATCAACGCCGACTTAGCGTCGGGTGCGGGTCTCGGCGATGCGATGGCAGAAGTAACGGCGGAAATGAACAAAATCGAGTTCCCAGAAGGCGTGCACTATGCCTTCGTGGGTAGCTCCGAAGACTTCCAGGATTTCGGCCGCAGCATGATGTTGGCCGTTCTCTCTGCCGTCATCTTGATCTTCTTGGTGCTGGCGAGCTTGTACGAGTCGTTCATCACACCGTTTACGATCATGTTGGCGCTGCCGCTAGCGATTTGCGGTGCTTTCGGAGCGCTCTTCATCACACACGAGTCGATTAACCTCTTCTCGATGATCGGGGTGATCCTGCTACTGGGTGTCGCGAGTAAAAACGGGATCTTGTTGGTCGACCAAGCAATGCAGCTTATTCGCGCGGGCAATGACCGCTCGACGGCGCTCATCATGGCAGGCCGCAACCGCTTGCGCCCCATCTTGATGACCACCATGGCACTCATCGCCGGCACGATTCCAATCGCTCTGGGCTTGAACGAAGCTTCCGCGCAGCGCACGAGCATGGGCGTAGCAATCATCGGGGGATTGATCTCCTCGACGCTTCTAACGCTCGTCATGGTGCCTGCGGCCTTCTCATATGTCGACCGGTTCCGTCTGTGGAGCGGCGCGCTCTTGGCTCGCTGGTTCCGCCCTAAACAGGAATCGAAGATCGCACGTGAAGAGGGCTCCGAAGGCCTGTCAGCTCCGGAAGATCAGCCCAGCACGATGCTAGCCAAGCACTAATCCCACGGGTTAACGTGGGCTATGTCTGAAAAAGCCAAGGGTATCTCGGCTATCCTGTTTGCCGTGTGTGTCTGGGCCGGGTGGATGATCACCACCCGCAAGCTCGCGTTTAGCCACCTCAATCCCTACGATATCTCCGCGCTACGCTTCCTCATTGCCGGGCTCGTTATGACGCCCGTCGTTTGGAAGCGTGGTTTTGGCGTCGG
>JAIEOG010000172.1 GCA_019750655.1 bacterium | reverse complement strand
AACTTAATAGCCTCGAGATGCACCTTGGTGACAAAGGGGCACGTCGCATCGATGGCCTTGAGTTTGCGGGCTTCGGCCCGCTCGCGGATCTGCGGCGAAACGCCGTGAGCGCTGAAAAGCAGCACCGATCCTTCGGGGGCTTCTTCCAGATCGTTGACGAAAACCACCCCGCGCTTCTGAAAACTTTGGACTACATGGGAGTTGTGGACAATCTCGTGGAACACATAGATCGGCGCGCCAAAGAGCGTCAGAGCCCGCTCAAGGCTCGAAACCGCCATATTCACACCCGCGCAAAAACCACGGGGATTTGCCAACAGAACTTTCAAGAAGAGCTCCCTAAGGCCCAGGACACTAGCACCTACCTAACAGAGAAAGAATAGATTTTGCATAGACTTAACGTATATTAGGGGCGCCCAAGATGGCGGAGGGAAATGTGGATAAAGTGGAACCGCTCTTCCAGTGTAAAAACCTCGCTTTTCACTATCCATTAGGGACAGTTGAAGTTCCTGCATTGCATGCTTTGGACCTCACGTTGTCCCCTGGCCAGATGACTTGTTTCGCAGGCCCATCGGGATCTGGAAAGTCGACGCTGCTTCGCATCCTAGGGCTCATCGAGCCCATCCAGACAGGCGACGTGCTCTACCGCGGAACCTCCTTAAAGGGGCTTTCCGAAAAGCAGAAAAACCAGATCCGCCGCACTGAACTGGGATTCATTTTTCAACACTTCGTTCTTTTCGACACGCTTACGGCCGTCGAAAACGTCGAGTATTTTTTAAAACACCGGGGCTTCTCCGCGAAAGAAAAACGCGAACGCGCTTTGAATGCCTTGAACGCTGTAGGCCTTGGGGCGCAAGCGCGTCAAAGGCCTCGGCAGATGAGTGGCGGGCAACGCCAGCGCGTAGCGATTGCGCGCGCCCTGGCGAAAGACCCGCGTGTCATTATCGCCGATGAACCCACCGCAAGCCTCGACCAAGCGACGGGCCAGCAAATCATGTCGCTGCTTTCGGAGCTTGGGAAAACTCAAGGCGTCACTGTGGTACTGGCGAGCCATGACCCCATGGCGATGAGTTTCGCGCAGCAGATTGTCCGCCTCAAAGACGGCCACCTGCAGGCGGTAGAATCCCGCAGCAAACTCACAGTCGCACCAGCGGCCCACGTAGCCCCCCGGACCGAGGAGGCACCGTGGTGCGCGATTTAGCCGCCCTCTTCCACCTCGCTGCCCGCAATGTTTTCCGTAACCCACGCCGTTCCCTGCTTGTGGTGCTCACCGTCGCTGCCGGAGCGGGGTCGTTGTTTCTTTTTGATGGTTTTAACACCGGCATTTTGAACCAATACCGGGAAGGCACTATCCATTCCCGTTTTGGCCACGGCGAGCTCAATACCGCCGGCTACCGCGAACAGGTCTTTGAAAAACCTTGGGAGCATTGGATCCAGGATCCGACGCCCATTATGGACAAGCTTAAGACTCTGCCTGGCGTGCAGCATGTCTTTCCGCGCATCGGTTTTTTTGCCCTCCTCACCAAGGGCGGCATTTCGCTGAGCGGCCGAGGCCAGGGAATCGATGGCGCAGAAGAAGCAAAGTTTTTCACAAAGCTCCGCATCTCCGACGGCGTCACACTCTCCGACCAACCCGATGGCATCTTGCTGGGACAAGGGCTCGCGCACTCACTGGGAGCGAAACCCGGCGATACAGTGACGGTGCTCGCCAATACGATCTATGGCTCCATTAATGGCGCCGATCTCACCGTGGTTGGCATTTTCCTAACGGGCACCAAAGAGTTTGATGACTCCGGATTCCGCATTCCTCTCTCTGTCGCTCAAACCCTTCTCGACACGAAGAGCATTGAGTCCATCGCCCTCGGTTTAAACACACTCGAAGATTGGGATCCCGTTTCCAAAGCCATCGCGGGCCCCGGTTCAGGATTGGAAGCCACACCCTTCGCCGTCCTCGACAAAGTTTTTTACCAAAACGCCGTCGACTGGCTGAGCTCTCAGTTCCAGATCATCAAGTACATTATTTTCTTCATCGTGATTCTGGGGATTTTCAGCACCGTCTCAACGTCGGTCTTGGAGCGCAAAGAAGAAGTGGGAAATCTGCGGGCAAATGGCGAATCCCGGCTGAATGTGCTCTCGCTTTTTCTCGCCGAAGGCGCGCTTCTGGGATTTGCGGGCGCTTTCTTGGGCCTTGCGCTCGTTCTGATCTTTAACAACACCGTCTTAGCGAATGGGTTTGTCATGCCACCCAGTCCGGGGCTCACGCGCAGTTTCCGCGTCTTTGTGGAGTTACAGCCCTCGAGTGCATTAGAAACATTCTTTTTGGGATCGGCCTGCGCGTTGGTCGGCACAGCGATCGCCGCGGTTAAAGTGGTCCGGTTATCTATCGGGGAGGCTCTACGTGCTATTTAATATTCTCGCTCTACTCCTATCGCCGGCTTGGGCGGCACTCACGCCCACTGAAATTCTCACCAAGGCGGACAAGATCCGCAATCCCGATGCTTCCTTCGTCATGAAAGTGAAGGTCACCTCGCAGGGAGACTCTCAAGACCATGTCTTCGACGTCAGCACCAAGGGTAATGAAAAGACGATTATCAAGACCATTGCCCCCACGCGCGACCTGGGCCGAGACATGCTGATGGTGGAGCAAAACATGTGGGCATTTATCCCCAATCTCAAACGCGCCGTGCGCGTGAGCTTGAGCCAAAAACTCACCGGCGAAGCCGCCAACGGGGATATCAGCCGCATGCGCTGGGCTCAGGATTACGACGCAAAGATTGAGAAGGAAGACGCCAAAGCCTGGACCTTGTTTCTCACCGCCAATAAACAAGGGCTCACTTACGAAAAAGTCCGCGCCCGCGTGGAAAAAAAGACCTTCCGCCCACTCGATGCGGAATACCTGACAAAAGCCGACAAAGTTCTAAAAAACGCTAAATTCGAAAGCTATAAGCCGATTGCGGGTGAAACACGCCCTACGGTGATCGCCATTCAGGACGCCGTGCAGACCGATAAATCTACCCGGATCGAAATCGAGTCCATTACCGTGAAAGACCTCCCCGACTCGCTCTTTAGTGTCGAAAGGTTTTCGTCGCGATGAAGCTGCGAGCAGTAGGGATTGCACTTCTCCTCAGCGCGGGCGCTTCAGGCGCCATCCCGGTGGAGTCCAAGCTATCTCTGAGCTCCGGTTACCGCAAAGGCACTTGGGACACCAACCGCGCACTCGCCACGCTCACCGTGCGCCCTGAAATCGGTCCCATCGAAACGACGGCTCAGATTTGGGGTTGGTACAATTGGAGCTACCGTGGCTACGGCACACGGGAATACGATGTCAGTCTGCGTGCTTCGAAGGCACAGTACTGGGGAGAGCATTGGGGCGTCTCCGTGGGACTCCAGGAAATCCATTGGGGCGAGACCTTTGGCTTCCAACCTATCGACATTATCAACACGCGCAACTTCCGCGATTTCCCCTTTCTCGATCACGGCATCAACCGCATCCCTGCTCCTCTGGCGCAGTTCTTTTATTCCTTTGGCGCCTTCAAAACCGAAGTGGTTTTGAACCCTCGATCGGAGTACCCGATCTTGCCCACCACCGTGAGGGGCATTCCCGTCATCGCCAACACTCCCGATCCTTGGCTGCACCAACCGGAAGGCGGCATCAAGTTTACGGGGTATCTCGATCAGGCCAACGCCAGCGTTTTCGTTTACCACCACATCAACCGCATGCCGATTTTAAGACCTGATTTCGCCGCAGGCGGCCTGCGTGCCGCATTTGAACCCGTGACCAGTGTGGGGGCGAGTTTCTCGTCGGCAAATCAGGAATGGGTTTGGCGGGGCGATTTTCTGATGACCCCAAACCACCCGCTCCCGAGCGGAAACCGCAAGGCGGCTTTTGCGGTGGTGGTGGGGGCCGATTGGAGCCCGGAGTTTGCAGAAGGATTGACTCTAGGCGTGCAAGCCCAGGGAGATGGTTTGCCCGTGGACACCAACTCCGAAAACGTCGGGGCAAGCTTTCTGGTACGCAAAAGCTTCGTGAACAACAAGCTGCAGGCCGAGGCGCAACTCTACCAAAGCTTCCGCTTTATGGATTACTGGATGCGTGTGCAGTTGCAAGCCGGGCTGGGAGATGGGTGGGATCTGTCAGTGCTCGGTGAGTCTTCAGTGGCAGATAGCCGTTCGCCGCTTTCGATCTTTCCGCAGGGCCCTCGCGTTGCGGGGACGCTCAACTACAGCTTCTAATAGGGCCAGAAGCAAAAGCCGACGCACAAGATGAGCAAGGGCCCAAAGAACAACCACTGCAGGAAAATACCAGGCGTGCCAGCAAAGCGCCCTTCGAAGAGTTCTAAACGCTCACCTAGTGCGAGAACGATCCAGATAGCAGCCGTAATGCCCAAGAACTTAGCGGTACTGTCCGTATAATCGAAAATCCCCCAATGAATAGCGAGGGAGGCGAGAATCGCTTTCCAACCAAAACTAGCCATGCCCTAGTTTAGCAGAAAAAACCGAGGAACCCGACTGGGCTCCTCGGCTTGATATTACTTCGAGAATGTCACTTTGCAGGGAGGCGCGGGAGGCGCCGCAAAGTCTAAGCGAGAATCGCTCTTTTCCTGGCAGAGCAATAAAGCCGATACAGGCTTTAAGTCCTTTGCCGTGACCTTCGCTTTCACTGTGTATTGGGCTTCCCAGTTTCCACCTGGCTGGCCGCGCTGGCCTTCCACGATTTTCAGCGACTTAGAGTCTAGGACGACTTCGCCGTCTTCGAGCCCCTCGCCTTGGTAGTAACAACCTACCGGATTGGCGCCCCAGATTTCTTTTTCCACGATTTGAACGGAAGAATCCGCGCTGGAACAATTGAAGTAATGCAGAGCACTGGCGTTCACCGCCATCAGCGCCCCAACCAAAAGACTTAGTTTTGTGTACATGACTGACCCCTTTCCCGCTGTGAAGTACAGCGCCGTAACAGGGGCCGGCAAAAGGTATTTCAGAAAGTGTTAACGAGCCCGCACGCCGACATTATTCGGGGGGACTACAGTAGCCATTTCAGGCGCCGGTGTGGTCTTAGCTGCAATAACCTTGGTGGCCGACTGCTGCGCTTGGACGCTGCCGGGAAGCGAGAGCAATCCAGCCGCTAAGAGCTGCTTGCCCTGGTTCAGCTTCATCGGACGCGCGCCTTCCAAAATCCAGTTTTTCACTTTCGTGTAATCAAACTTGCCCATGGTCGACTGGCTCGCGAGCAAAGCGGCCGCACCCGTCACAAAGGCTGTTGCTTGAGAGGTGCCCGACATCGTGCCGTACTTACCGCCCGGCAAAGTGCTCATGATCATCAAGCCCGGAGCCGCGACGTGCACGGTTTTACCGAAGTTGCTCGAAGGCAATAGGCGATCAAACTTATTCACCGAAGCCACGCCGATAATATTGTCGATGGGGTAGCTCGCTGGGTAGTAAGGACGGCGCTCGTTGCTGCGGCCATCATTCCCGGCAGCGGCCACAAAGAGCACGCCTTTGCGCTGTGCTTCGGCAACAGCCGCGCGTTCGGTAGCTGCTGGATCCGCTCCGCCACCGCTGTAGTTGATGATCTGTGCGCCGTTGGCGACAGCGTATTGAATTGCGCGCACGGTGTTGGCGAGGTTGTTATACCCCGCGCCGCCGTTGTCGTAGTACTTCAGCGCCATCAAAGAAATGCCATTGCAAACGCCCGAAGTGCCGATGCCCGTAGAAGCCGCACCGCCGATGATACCCGCGATGTGCGAACCGTGGCCGTGTGTATCGAATGGCATGGGAACGTCGTGCACAAAATCCCAACCGACGACATCGTCGGCGTAGCCGTTGTTATCGTCATCCAAACCATTGCAGCTCTTATCGCGGCAGCTCCAACCCACTCCGCGTGCCGCTTGCTCGGCCGTCGGCATCCAAGGGCCCGTCTCGCCTTTATTCACCCAGAGATTGTCTTTCAAATCTGGGTGCGTGTAGTCGATACCCGTATCGACAATCGCAACGATAACGTTCTTGCTGCAAACATCGACTTTAGGAGCCGTCTTTGCCACACCAAAGACGTCGAAGAAACCAATGCTAGCCAATGCCCATTCTTTCGCGGCCTCTTGGCGCAACGACACGGCTTTCGGCGAAGGGTTCTGCCCCAAGAAACGCGCCTGAAGATCCTTCGGGTAGTCCGGGTATTGCAATTCTTGGATGGCTTGAGCGCGCCCAGAGATATTAGGCATGGAAATAGGAGCGACTTCCTTAGGGCTGCCCGCACGCACAGCAGTGCCAAAGGCCAAGACGCCCACTAGCAGCCAAAATACCGGCCGCGAACCAAGCTCCCACTGCATCTTCCACTCACTGCGCTTTCGCATTCCCAACACCCACGAGACAAACGTGCGGCATAGCTGCCGCTAGTCTTCGTCTAAAAAAGCAAGTGTGGTGCCAAGAGGCCTGCGGGAAGAACGCATGAAAAACACAGGGGAATTCGGCACCCCCTGTCAAACGTTTGGGCGTTTCCTGCGAGGCGACGCCGAAAAAGGCTAGGCAGCTTTGCCGCAATCCGTCCTCACCGAGAACACACCCGCGGCTCGAGCGGCTCTCTAAAGGGACGGCAGACGCGTTAAACGGGGCTATAAACCATTGCGGGCGATGAGGGGCATTTCGAAGCCCAGGGGAAGCTCTGAGAGTATTCCTCCGGAGCGCACGGCTTTGTAGAACATCTGGTTGCGCAGCACGAGTTTGACATAGTTGCGCGTTTCTAAAATGGGGATCAGCTCAATGAATACATCCAGTGGGGCCCCGGCCGCGCGTTTCCACCAAGCTGCTACGCGCTTGCTACCCGCATTGTAAGCGGCTGCGACTAAGGCGGGGTGGTGGAACTGCTTGTCCAATTGTGCGAGGTGGTAAACGCCCATTTGGATATTCTCACGAGCAAAGAAAAGACTGCGTTTGGTGTAGTGCGGGTAGCGCCAAGCCTGCGCAATCTGCTGCCCGAGCAAAGGCATGAGCTGCATCAACCCGCGCGCATTCACCGGGGAAACTGCCCCTGGGTTAAAGGCGCTTTCTTGGCGTAAGATCGCGTACGCAAAATCGGGATCAACCTTCCAATGCGCTGCCACGGGGAAAAGCGTTTGCGCATGCGCCAGCGGAAACATCTCTGGAAGGAAATCAAACACGATGCGATCGCCCGGCTCCAAGGCGATATCGGCAATCTTCGCGTAAATGCGCATCGACTCCAGCTGCACACCGGCCGCTTGGTAGAGATGCGCGGTATAGAGCAAGGCATCTACTTCCGCCCTGCCCGCTCCGGGCAAGAGCGCTTCCGTTGCCCGCGCGAGGTAAGTCGCGGCATCGGGCCGCAACCCATGATCAAGGCTTTCTTCGGCGAGTGCCCAGCTCTCTGCCACGCGCGAAGAAACCTGCATCGGCCGACTACGGTAACGGAACGCCGGCGATTCCAATTTCAAGCCCTGCTTCAAGCGGTGGTGCGCGAGCAAGTAGTAATACCCAGGCACTCCCGAAGCAGCGATGGCCTCAAACTCCGCACGCGCAGTGCCGCCATTGGCTTCCACCAGCCGTGCCGTCCAATAACGGCGCCGGAGCATATTCACCGCCGAACCATCCGGGTCGCATTGGGCGAGAAAGATCTCCTGGCTTTTCTTCGGGTCGCCGAGCCCGAAGTAAGTCATGGCGAGCAAAAAGCCTGCTTCGGAAGCTTGCGTGCTGCAGTCTTCCTGCTCGTGCATCCACTTCCAAGCGTCATAGGCTTTGCCGAGATCTTGCGTATCGAGCGCCACACGGAAAGTGAGATTCCAAAGCTTGATCCGCTCGGCGTCTTCTAAACTATCCAGCAGTTTTTCATTGGCGAGGATAGCGACGGCCTTTTCCAGCGCTGCTGCGTTTTCGTCTTTGTTCCAAAGACGGTAGGCCTCGAAATAGAGTTTCTTGAATTCCGCATTCACGAAGACGCTGGGCTTTGGAGCCGCCTCGGGTACCCCACGTTGCGCCGCTTCTTTTGCAGACGCCAGCCGATCGACCAAGTCTTGGGTGTACGGCGTAAGCGCCTGCATCGCTTGCGCAACGGATTGAAAACGCGCACTCGACGGAGAGAGACTTTTTATCTCAAGCTCATAGAGATCGAGGAGCCGCTTGCGCTCCCATACGGACGGGCTTTTGACTTGTTCCAGCCGTGCGCGCTCGTAGACATGCTCAGAAGTAAGGTAGCCCGCCGGTGCAGTACGAAAGTATGCCGGGAACTCCCGTGTCGTGCGGACCTGCGTGCTTCCACAACCCGCGAGACAGACCAGAAGAACCCCTAAGCTAGTCCGACGCATTCGCCCCATGGCGGCAGTCTACCCTTGTATGGCGATGGTGGCCAAGCCCTGGCATAATAATCTGAGTGAAACTCTTCTCTGCGTCTGTTCTAGCGGTTTTTATGTTCAACCTCTCGGCGTGCACGCCGGCAGAAGCGCCTTCGACGGACATCGCCCCGCTTCAGAAACACTTGGCCGATGCGCAAAAGCGCTTGGCTGAGTTGGAGCTCGAGATCCGCGCGGCCGGCGACGAACCAAATGCGATGGCGCCCCTGGTGGAAGAGCGCTCACTGATCCAATCTCGGGTTTTGAGAACAAAGGAAAAGCTGAAAGACCTAGGTGCCCTTCCCGCGGAAGCCGAGGCCGGCGGCGGTGGTGGCGGACACCATTAGTGGTAAATGAGCTGACGAATCGCCTGACGTTCGACTTCTGCAGCTTTTAAACGGTCGTACTCTGTCGTCGGTTCGGGCGGTTGGTAGCTCGCGTGCTGAAAGCCTACTCGGCCCCGCAACGTCAAGGCCGAGCAAAGCCCCAGTACCCCTAAAAAGAAGAATATGGCTTTGCGAGTGCGCATGCCTACTCATCGGCTTTCGCTGGCTTAACCTTAACCGCGCTGTACCACACCCCTTATTCCGACGTTAAACCAAAGGCTTACACAAGCACTCAATTATCTAGAACACGTGACAATTAACGCTCATTGACGCCGCGCATCGTTTTCTATTTACTGCGCCCTGTGAAGCGACCAACCTTTTCTGTAATCCTGCCGACGTTCAACAGAGCCCGTGTATTGGCGGCGGCAATTGAATCGGTCCAAGCGCAGTCAGAGCGCGATTGGGAACTCATCATCATTGATGACGGGAGCACGGACATCACCCGTAGACTCGTCGCTAGATATGCGCAATCCGACCCACGCATTCGCTACATCGCTCAACGTAATCGAGGCGTCGCTAAAGCGAGAAATAACGGCATCCGCGCGGCGCTGGGAAGGTACTTAGCCTTCGTTGATTCCGACGACACGCTTCGGCCGAATCACTTGAGTTACCGATTGGAAACCTTTCTGAAATTCCCGGAGCTGGAGTTTATTTATAGCGGCGCGATCATCAAGGGTAGCCGTTTCGTTCCCGACCGATTTGATCCTACTCGCGTGGTCAGTCTGGATGACAAGGATGTCTACCTATGCGGGACATTCACCGTGAAAACAGCAACTGCGATCAAGCTCGGGGGTTTTCCCGATGTTCGGTATTCGGAAGATGGGGACTTCATGCGTAATGCGCAGGCCGCGGGTGTGAAAATGCTCCGGGTGGCGAAGAAGACCTATACGTATAACCGTTCTTCTGAAGACTCGATCTGTGGTGAGATCCTGAAATCCACAAAGAGCGACTACGTCGCTAGAAGTTAAGGTTAAATTTAAGCTTAATCTTAAGATTCATTTCGCCTAAGGCGAAATGTTGGCGGAGGGAGAGAGACTCGAACTCTCAAGCGGTTTCCCGCGCCGCATTTCGAATGCGGTGCCTTACCAATTAGACTATCCCTCCAAAGGGACCCAGAGTTTGGCCGAGCCGAGCCGATTTGTAAAGTCTGCCGATATCAAAGTTCGGGCTCGTCAGAACCCCGTTCCTTTTCGTTCTGCAGCAGGATCCCTGTCAGACAGCGTTCCTGTTCCGTATCACTCAGACTCGCAATGCGCCTGAGTGCCGACACGTGCTCGGGGAGCAACATCCCTCGGTCTGCATACAGCTCTAGAAGCTTTAGAGATCGCTTACCGGCAGGGAGACTTACGTCGCTTTGAAGGGCGCGAGTAAATGCGGAGAAACTTCCCTTTGTGAGAGAGGGCACAGAGTCTTGCAGCGACCGCCGGACTGCCTGAAAAGTGAATTCGGACTTAGTGTCATTTAGCGCGGCTCGCAAAGTTTGGTTCCAGGTTTTTTGCGGAGTGGGCCCTCGAGCCAGGAGCATGGCAGCTAACCGACGTATCTTCCAATAGGGCGATGTTTTCAAAAGATCCAACGCCAGTTCCATTCCCCCCTCGCAAAATCCGGGCCCGACATCCATGCAAAGCCCCCAATTGATCGAGTGCATGGTGTTGGTACGCACCTCAGCATTATCGGATCCCAAAAGGGTGAGAACGTTCACGAAATTATTCGCAGTCAAAATCACCCCGCCCGTGACGAGCCGGCCTTTCGAAGCGCCGGCCGGTGCAAAGGGCAAACGCGTTAGGTGCCCTAATCCTAGGTTAATGTTTAAGGCATCCCGGCTATTTTTATTTTGGGCCAGTTTGGGCTTCTTAAGAATGCCAGCAAGCAAAGTGACCGAAGCTAAGCGAAACGGCTCCTCGTAGTCGCTAGGTTCCGTAGGCAGCGACGCGAAATACAGCAATTCGGCGAGCGAACGGTACAAAGGCGGACGAGCAGGAAGCGACTCGTCGATGAAAGCCAGCGTTTCGTTCACCGTGACCCAAGACAATTGCGGCACATCTTGAAGGTAAGAAAACAACTCGGGGCCCGAGTAGACCTTCTCGTCGTTCTCAACGAAAATGCGGCCCTCCATCGCTACCCGCAGTAAAAGTCGCTGTGCTGGAATGGAGAGATTTAGAAACGGTGTGAGCCGAGGCTTCAGACGTTCGAAGTAAATCCCCTGCCCTCTTTCCATGTTTTCATAATCGAGCGGATCAATGTCCAATAATTCACTCGCCGCAATTACGATCTCCACATTGTTTTCGACCGTCTCAAGAGAGGGAAGGATCGCGGGGCTCCACTGCTCGCTGAGAGCTAGAAGTTCCGTAGCCTCTTTTCGGCCAATAGCACAGTTCGCTTCCAGGGAGCCCAAGGCTTGCGCGAGCAGGAGAGCAAAAATCGCGCTCCGCTTCGGAGACAAAATCTTCATGAAACGGGTTAAAACACAAAAAAGCGAAGGCCGGTAGCACTTCACCATTGAAGCACCACCGGCCCCGTTAGTAGGAGACGTCAAATCGCTTAGTAATAAATAACCGGGTAGCCGCCATAACCGCCATAACCGCCGCCGCCATACGGGTAGCCGTTATAGCCGCCGTAACCGTAGCTCGTGCCGCCGTTGTAGTAGCCGTAGTTGTTGTAACCACCGCCGTAGCCATAAGCATTGCCGTAGGAGCCGTAATAGCCGTTCGGGTAGTTGTAGTTACCGTTATTAAAGCCGTAGCCGTAGGGGCCATAGGCGTAATTCACTCCAGAACCAGCACCGTAGTTGTAATTGCCGTAGGGTTGAGTGCCGTAACCGCCATAGCCATTGCTATAGCCATTCACTGTATTAAAACCGTAGTTATAGGTCCCGAGTGACGACGTCCCGCCCCAGAGCGACGGGTAACCCGCGGAGCCCATGCTCGACCCGCCCGGGTAAGCCGATGTCGAGGACGTACCGTCAGGGTTGAACTTCACGACTACCGAGAAATTCCGGTAGCTGCGGTTGTAAGGTGTGTAAGTCTGCGTCGGAGCGCCTGGCGAGTATAGCCAAGTCGTCGAGTGGTCTTCCGCGTAAGCCGATTGGGAAAAGCCAACCGCCACTGCTGCCGCAACTAAAAGCGCCGAAATGTACTTCATCGCACCCTCCCGAGACACAACGTGTTTGGAAGAAGAAAATGCAAGGGCCGTACCGCGGCACTTACGTACAAGTCTTAGGTGTATTCGGCCGGTGCGATATCTGAGTGCCCTCCCCACCGCCTGAAACCTCGACACATTTAGCGGCTCTCGCTAGGTTCCTTCCATGGTAAGAATGAAGCATGCGCTATTGGCTAATGAAGTCGGAACCCGAAGTCTTTTCATTTGAAGATCTTCTAAAAGCCCCCAAGCAAACGACCCACTGGGAAGGCGTGCGCAACTACCAAGCGCGCAACCTAATGCGGGACGAATTCAAAGCCGGCGACGGCGTGCTGTTTTACCATAGCAATGCCGACGTCACGGGCATAGCAGGCGTGGCCGAAGTCGTGAAGGAAGGCTACCCCGATAGCGCAGCCGAAGATCCCAAGAGCGATTACTACGATCCGATCACCAAGAAAAAACCCAACCCATGGGTACTCGTAGATGTGCGCGCAACCCAACGGCTCCAGCAAACCGTCACGCGCGATATGCTCAAGGCCGACCCGGCTTTTAAGAATATGATGGTTTTAAAAAAAGGCGCCAGACTCTCGGTACAGCCAGTGACCAAGGAAGAATTCCAGCGTGTGCTGAAAATCGGCGGCGCGCAAAAACTCTAAGACGCTACTGCCTGGCGCAATTTCAACGCCAGCTCTCGCACCCACACATTGCTCTGGGTTGCACCCAAGCGATCTTCTAAGGGATCGAATGCACCGTTGAGGTAATCGATCGCCAACGATTTAGCCCGCACGTGCAAAGCCTGCTGGTGCAACCACTGATCCACCGCCTGCGGGTGAGGTAGCAACTGGATAGCTCCGCGAAACGCCGCAAAGTCTTCTGCGCTCGAATACTGAGCCGCCACCGCCCAAACCCAACCTGGCCGACGAGAAGCGAGCACCGTGCTCGGAGCGTTGATGTCTTGGAACATCTGGAAAGCTACTCCGAACGATTTTCCAAAATCTGCAAGCGTCTGTTCGAGCGCCGCATCGGCACCGCCCAGGATCGCTCCCAAGCGTGCCGCGAGCTGCATCAGGGCCCCTGCCCCCAGCTCCATCGCGCCTAAGCAGGCTTCTGGAATCTTGTCTTGCGGTAAAGCATCCACGGGCTTGGCTTCTTCCAAGGCTTGGCCCGATTGCGACTGCAATAGCGCTTGGACCGCGCAACGGTAAACGCGCAATTGACGATCTCCAGACAAGCCCCAGTCTGGGATCGTTTCCAAAGGCCAGAGCGACAGCCAGTGGCGTGCCCGTGAGCTGGGCGGCGCAAAAACAGGGGCCTCTAGCCCGTCCAAAGTGCGGCAGGCAGCTTGGATGGACTCCACCATGAAGATGCCTTTTTCACAAAGAGCCCTCGCCGCCGCCGGTGCCGTCCTGCCTGCGTCGGAGATACCCATGGCGAACTCCAAGAGCTGGGCGCGGCACGCTTGGCCGGGATCGCGTTGCGGCGTCTGGAGCGGCTGCAGCAGCGCCTGATCCAGGATCTGCGGCACTACCTCTGAGTGGCTCAAACGCAAGAAAGCGGCTAATTCTTCGGCTTTTGGCAACGCAGGTGTCTCTGTCGGCATTTCCCCTCCCAAAAGAATTATTTTACCACCGCTTGGGTTTCGGGCCAGACTAGAGACTCATGCTCAAACGCTTTCTATCTTTGGACTGGCCAGACCGCCTCTTAGTCGGGGGCCTAGTCCTGGTCGCGGCCCTCTACGCAGTAAGCCTGGGAGCGTTGAGCTTCGTTGTCGGGCCCTACGACTACAATCACCTCTCCACCTACTACGAGATCGCGCGCCGCTTCTGGTGGGAACAAAGCGGCCTGCCGGCGTATGACCCCTTTTTCTGTGGCGGACGAACGCTCGGCGCCGATCCGCAAATCCCGATCTTCCACCCCTTGGTTTTGTTCTCGTTTCTCTTGGGCCCCGTCGTGACGCTTCGCCTCGAAATACTGGCGCAGCTTGGCGTGGGGTGTTGGGGACTATGGCATTGGTTGAAACGCTGGGAAGTCTCACCCTCAGGGCGCGGGTTCGGGCTGCTTGCGTTCAGCGCGGGGGGCTTCACTCTAGCGCATGTCCTGGCGGGCCACGTGACGCTGGGATTTTACTTTCTGCTGCCGGCCTATTTCGTGCTTTCCTACCGTCTTAGCAGTGCGCGCCGGTGGGACCCTTGGGCACTTTGTGGTCTGCTCTGGCTTTTCGTCTATTGTGGTTTGTATAAACCTAATTTCTTCATCCACGCTGTGCCACCTCTTCTGGCCGAAGCATTGGCTCGCTCGATTTTCGCGCGCAGCCTGAAGCCCCTCGGCTATTTTCTTCTGGCCGTGGGCACTGCCGGACTCGCCTGCGCCGTTTCACTCTGGCCCGCGCAAGAATATTTCTCACTCTTCCCGCGTGGCAAAGACGCACGGCCGAGACTCATCCCTGTCTGGACCTTGTTTGCCAATCTGCTTCTCCCGCTCAAAGCCGTTCCGGAAGCCTGGTACGGAAGCGTGTACTTACAGCGCCATGAGTACAGTGTCTTTCTAGGGCCGGTCGCTGTGTGGTTCGCATGGCTCGGAAGGCGCAGCGACACCGCGGAAAAACGCGCGCTCTGGGTCTTCGCGGGTTTTAGCGCGCTATTGGGCTTAGGTTTTTCGGGTTCGTTCTCGCCCTTCTTACCTTTTAGCTGGCTACACCCGATCTGGCCCGGGTTTGACAGCATCCGAGTGCCGGTGCGTTTTTGGTACGGTGTTTTTCTTGCTGTCGTCGTATTTTCAGCTTCCGGTTTCCGGTGGCCAGCTTCGCGGTGGGCGCAATGGCTCTGTGTTTTCTTTGGCGTTCTGCCGTTTGTTGCGCAAGCTGCCGTCAATCTAGGCAAGATCAATGCCTTTTCGACGGGCGTGCAGTGGGAACCTCAGGTGCATTCCGCGCCGGACATCACACTCACCCACGAATCTCCCGATGAACCCTATGCCGCCATTCGCTCCGGCCGCGGTGTGATTGAGTGCGTGGATAATATCCCCACATACCGAGCCAACGTCCTCAAGGCCGCGCCTCTTTTGCAGTTTGAATCGACGCCGCATCAAATCTGGCTGCTCACTTGGCTGAACTGGAGTCGGCTTCGCCTGCGCGGGGATCTGACGCAGGCCACTAAGCTGGTTTTAAATTTCAACCACCACCCCTTTTGGAAAACTACCGTCGGAGAAATCACCTCCCAGCCGGGCGATCGCCTGACGCTCCAGATGCCGCCAGGGCCCCTAGACGCTTTTGTGACCTTTGAGCAGCCGCGGGTTGCAG
>JAIEOG010000220.1 GCA_019750655.1 bacterium | reverse complement strand
TGGCCCAATATTTCGTTGGGCTTATAACACTCGTCAAAATCTAAGTTCGGGTTTGGAGCCGCTTTTGCTTGGGCCACGGTATAGGCCTCGAGTAGGAACGTCCCGCCATTTACCAACCCACGCCGGATTTCGCTAAAGAAGCGGGCCTGGGGGCGGAAATAGCTCATGACGATCGTGTCATACTTCATCAGCGGCATTAGGAAAAAGTCGAGGTTCTGCGTCTTCGCTTCTACTTGAACGCCTTTTTCCGCAGCCAGTTTAGCGACTTTCTCAATAGCTACCGAAGAACAATCCATGCCTTCGACTTGGAAACCATTCTGCGCCAAGTAAACGGCGTTGCGGCCTTCGCCCATGGCGATGTCCAAGGTGCGCCCTTTGCGCAAGTGGGAGAGCTGGTTTTTTAGCGCCAAGATGGGTTCTTTTCCAAAGAGGAAACGATCGCCGGCATAGCGCGCATTCCAGACGTCCTGCGCGGACTTCTTATTCGGATCGGGCTCTGGGTAGCGGATGTCATCCATTACATGCCCATCCCGCCGTCGACGACTAGGACCTGGCCCGTGACATATTCGCTCATAGGCGATGCGAGGTACAAAACCGCATTGGCAATTTCTTCGGGCTTACCCGTGCGGCCCAAGGGGATAGCTTGCAGAATGGCTTTTTGCTGATCCTCGGTGAGCTCGTGGGTCATGTCCGTATCGATGAAGCCTGGGGCCACCGCATTCACACGGATATTGCGGCTTGCGAGTTCGCGCGCCATGGATTTGGCCAGACCAATCAGGCCTGCTTTCGCGGCGCAGTAAGCCGCTTGGCCGGGATTTCCCGTGAGGCCGACGATGGAGCTGATATGGATGATGGAACCGCGGCGCTCCTTCATCATGCTGCGCACGACGGCTTGGGAAGTAACGAACGAGCCGCGTAGATTCGTTGCGAGCACTTGGTCCCAGTCTTCGAGTGAATAGCGCATGAGCAGACCATCGCGCGTGATGCCGGCGTTATTGACCAACACAGAAATCTTCTTTTTCTCTTTGAGCAGTTGCTCTATGGCCGTTTGCGTTTGCTCGACGTTGCCGACGTCAAAACGCACGGTGGAAGCGCGGCCGCCGGCTTGCGTAATCGCATGCGCGGTTTCCTCCGCAGCCGTGGCATTGGAAACGTAGTTAACCAGCACTTCCGCGCCGGCTTTGCCGAGGGCTACCGAACAGGCTTTGCCGATGCCGCGGGAGCCGCCCGTAACGAGCGCGATTTCTTGGTTTAGGTTCATCGGAGTGTCTCCTGGAAAAGTTTTTCGGCAGCTTTCACATCGGCTGCGCTTTCAATGTTGTGGAACGTACCCTTGGCGTTGCGCTTGCCCAATCCTGTAAGCACACGCCCGGGGCCCATTTCGAAATAATGGGCAGTGCCCTGATCTTCGAGGGCCTTTTGGCACTGGGTCCAAAGCACGGGGTGATCAATCTGATCCCGCAGCAGGGGCACGAGATCGCCTTCTTGGCGGAAAGCTGCATCGAGGTTGTGCACGATGCCAAAACGCCGAGGCTTCCAGGCCACACTTCTCAAGGAAGCTTCAAACGCTTCCGCGACTGGCTTCATCAGAGGGCAGTGGAATGGTGCGCTGACTTTCAAAGGGATGACTTTGCGCGCTTTCAGGTGCGGGTGAGCTTCGCCACCGGCTAAAACGGATGCGCGGTCGACGGCTTCGGCGTGCCCCGCAATCACTACCTGGCCAGGCGAATTGAAATTCGCCGGCACGACGAGCGAGGTCTCGCCTTGGGTCGCGAGCCGGCAAAGCTCGCGAGCCGCCTCGTCTTCCAATCCCAGAAGGGCCGCCATTTTGCCTTTGCCTGCGGGCACGGCGTTTTGCATTAGGCGCCCACGCTCGCGGACTAGCCGAACAGCTTCGGGCAAGCCCATAGCTCCCGACGCCAATAAGGCAGAATATTCCCCGAGGCTATGGCCTGCGCCTGCCTGCGGCTGGAAATCGACCACTTGGCGCAGCGTCTGGAACCAAGCAAAAGACGTCGTTAAAATCGCGGGCTGCGCATTCATCGTGAGCTGCAGCTGATCTTCTGGGCCCTCGAGGCAAAGCTTGGTGAGGTTCACACCAAGAGCGTCTGAGGCTTCTTCAAAAAGCTGTTTGGAGCTAGGGAATTCACCCAATAGTTCCTTGATCATCCCGGGGTATTGAGCTCCCTGACCGGGGAAAAGTGCAGCTAGGCGATGCGCGGACATGTTGTTCCTTCCTTAAATGCGGACGAGGGCACTGCCCCAAGTGATGCCGCCGCCAAAGGTCGTCATCAGAACGAGATCGCCGGAGCGGACTTTCCCACCGCGGAGAGCTTCGTCGAGGCAAACGGGCAGGGTCGCTGCCGAGGTGTTGCCGTATTTTTGCAAATTGATGGAAGTCTTCTCTGGCGGCACTTCCAAAGTCTTCAAGCACATATCGATGATGCGCAGATTCGCCTGGTGGAAAATGAAATGGTCCACGTCTTTAACGGCGAAACCATTTTCTTCCAATATCGTTTTCGAGCTTTCGCACATGTTGCGCACTGCAAACTTGAAAATCTCCGACCCGTTCATCTTGATTTTGTGCATGTCGTGCCGGTACTCAGCGGAGTAGGGCGGTACCTTGCAGAAACCGTGCGGGATGCTAAGGATGTGGCCATAGCGGCCATCCGAATAAATCTTGGTGGCAAGGATGCTATGGGCGGGATCTTCCGTGCGTTGGAGGATAGCAGCGCCCGCACCGTCGCCAAAGAGAACGCAAGTGGAGCGGTCTTGCCAGTTCACAATGGACGATAGGGTTTCTGCTCCAATAACGAGGGCGGTGCGCTTTTGACCGCTCCGCAGAAAGGCATCCGCGGTTGCAAGGCCGAATACCCAGCCGGAGCAGGCAGCTTGTAAGTCGAAGCTAAAAGCGCCGTGAGCGCCGATGGCAGCTTGTAACTGGTTTGCCGTGTTCGGCATCAGGGTGTCGGGTGTGACGGTGCCCACGAGAATAATATCGATATCCGCGCCGGTGACTCCCGCCGCTTGCATCGCTTGGCGAGCGGCGATCTCACAAAAAGTCAGCGTGCTTTCGCCTTTTTCTGGCTGGGCGATGCGCCGGGATTCGATGCCCGTGCGGGTGCGGATCCATTCATCGGTGGTATCCACGATTTTCTCGAGGTCCGCATTGGTTACCACGCGTTCAGGGAACCCTGAGCCGGTGCCGATGATTTTGGAGTAAAAGGCCATTAGCTTTCCGTTCCTCTTAGAGTGCTCCGCATCTTGCGGACGAAATCCTCTTGGACGCCGCGTTTAGCGGTCAAAATACCGTTTCGGATGGCGGTATCCGTAGAGCTTCCGTGGCTGATCAGTACCATTCCTTCGATGCCCAGCAAAGGGGCGGCTCCATAAGGCTGGTAATCGAATTTCCGGCGGAATTCCCGCAAAGTGCGACGCAAGAGCAGTACGCCTAGACGGCTAAAAAAGTCGTTTCCTACTCGCTTGCGGAGCCAACGCTGGAGCGTATCTACGAGGCCCTCCGACGTTTTAAGTAGCGCATTACCCACAAAACCATCGCAAACGACGACATCGGCAACGCCCCTGAAGAGGTCCGAGCCCTCGGCGTAGCCCTGGTAATTTAGGCCTGAAAGGCGCGAAAGCTGTTCGTGCGTGTGCCGCGTGAGCTCATTGCCTTTATGCGTTTCGCTTCCATTGGAAAGCAGCGCAATGCGGGGATTCGCGATTCCCTCAATTACCCGGCTGAAAAGCTCGCCCATCTGGGCGAATTGCACGAGGTGTGCAGGCCGGCAGTCGACATTGGCGCCGACATCTAAGAGCACAACGAAGCCTTCTGCCGTCGGAAAACGCACCGCTATCGCGGGGCGTTCGACTTGGGGTAATCGGCCTAGTTCCAGCAACGCCACGGCCATTACGGCGCCGCTATTTCCGGCTGAGAGAAAGGCCCGTGCCTCTCCTGCTTTCACGAGGCCAATGCCTTTGTGGATGCTCGAATCGCGCTTCTTCCGGGCCGCGGAGACCGCGTGGTCGTCCATGGAGATACTCTCCCCACTGGCCACTAGTTCCAGCCGGGGAGGGCGTTCGGGAAGTTTCTGGATTTCCGCTTCTAGGAGGGCCGTATCGCCTACGAGCAGGACCCTCAAATCGGGGTCTGCCGCCAGGGCTTGGGCGCTACCGCGCACAGTGATGCCTGGGGCATGATCCCCTCCCATTCCATCGACTGCGATGGTGGTGATTTCGGGCGTCTGGGGCTTTTAGGCCTTAGGCTTCAGCCGCTTGAGCTTGTTTGCCGCCGTAAAAACCGCAACCAGGGCACATACGGTGCGGGAGAATCGGGGTCTTGCAGTTCGAGCAGGCCACGAGATTCACGCCTTCCAAAGCGTGGTGCGACCGCCGGAGTGCGGTTTTCATTTTCGATTTACGTTTTTTAGGTACGCCCATGGCTTCCTCTATCCTCTAAGGTTCAACACTTATACTGCGCTAGCGCTGCAAACGCATTCAATGGATTGGTCTTCTTACACTGACATTGGCCCTGATTCAAATCCGACCCGCAGCTTTGGCAAATTCCTTTGCAATCGGGGCGGCAAATGGGGGCGTAAGGCAGGCTGAGTAAAACTTGTTCTTCTAAAATCGGGCTTAAATCGACTTCCTGGCCCTCGAAATAGACGATGTCGAGTTCCTCGCTCTCGTCGGAGACGCTGTCTTTGAGCTGTCCTCGGGCCGTATTCTGGACGTGGGCAAGGCCCAGCTCAAATCCGTGGAGGACAGGTAGCGAAAAGGACTCGGCGCACCGGCCGCAGACCTGCTTGACCTCAAACTGGAGAGCGCCTTTGAGAAAGTAGTCGGGTTCGAGCTTGGTGAGCATTACCTGGGCGTTCAAACCGGAGGTGATTTTCACACACTGCTCGGCGAGGGCCTTTTCGAGGTCCCGTAGCCACGGGTCGTTTTGAGAAGAGAACAGGAAGGCGTTCTCCCCTGTTTTTAATTGGGCCAGGCCGAGTTTCATTGCAGAACCGCTATACCACCGCCTGCAAGGGAGCACAAACTCTCGAGGGGTTGTCGGTAACTATTTGATTAGATTGAAAAACTCTGCTCGCGTCGAAGGGTTCTGGAAATCCCCGAGCAGGGAGCTTGTGAGTGTCTCGGCACCCTGCTTTTCCACCCCGCGCATCATCATGCAAAGGTGGTGGCCCTGCATGACCACGCCTACGCCCAGGGCCCCTAATTCCTTCATCAGGCATTCAGAAACCTGGTGGGTGAGCCTCTCCTGCACCTGGAGCCGGCTGGCAAACGCATCCACAATGCGGGGGATTTTAGAAAGGCCTATGACCCTGCCCTGGGGCAGGTAGCCGACGTGGCATTTCCCGAAAAAAGGCACGAGGTGGTGCTCGCAAAGGCTGTAAAACTCGATGTTTTTGACGATGACCATGTCCTGGTAGTTCACCTCGAACAGGGCCCCGTTGATGATTTCAGAGATGGATTGCTTATAGCCCCGAGTGAGGAAGGAAAAGGCTTTCAAGAAGCGTTCAGGGGTGCGCAGCAGCCCCTCTCGGTCGGGCGTTTCTCCCGCGGCTTCGAGCAGCTCTCTAAGGTGCTCGGCTAACGCGGTATTCGTTTCTAAGCTTGTACGAGGCGTTTCGGACATGGACCCTCTCTAATTGGGTGTTTATCGGAGGTGTGGGTGTAAAGCAATCAAGCGTTCTCCACTGGATTCGCGCACTCGCAGTGTACGGGAGCTCCTAAAACTCTCCTCGGAAATTCCCCAAAAAGGTGCCGTGAATGGGCCCCGGCGCGCCTGGACCTTTCGTGAAAACTTCGACACTTCTAACCACGTGTTCCCAAGGCATTTTCCCGGAAACCCCTATTTCCGGTGTCGGCCACTTAAACACAGAGCGAGAAAAAACTGTCACGGCGTAACCTCCGACTCGTAGGCTGAAAAGGTCCGTATTCGCGACGAGGACAGTGTGGCTTCACGCGTGGCACACGCCTTGCTCTTTGAGGCTCCGAGTCGTGGCGTGATCTCTGCCGCCCTACAAGGGGCTGGTGGCGAGAACGTTGCATAGTTGGAATGGTATGTGCGCGCAAAAGCGTGCGCAGTTTTTAGTTCGAAGAAGAAGTGGAAGCGGTTTTACCGTGGTTAAAGGAGTAGCGGAAATGAAGAGCAAAGTAGCAAATGGACAAAACGCGAAGATGTCCCGCATCGGGCTTCTGAGCCTGGTGACATTGATGTGCGTGAGCTTGTCCACTGGAACAGCTCTCGCTGCGGACATGAGCGTCTGGCAAGTTAAGTCAGACGGCACGGTTGGAAAACTGGTCGAGCCAGGGATTAGCACGAGCCGCGCTGAAGAAGCGACTAAGCTCCTAATCAAGGACTCGAACTACAAAGGCTTCGCTGAGAAGTTTAAGAGCAACTCTGCCGAGATGGTTGAAGGCATCCGCGCAGCGCTGATTTCGGATAAAGCGGGCTTCGACAAGAACGTGAAAGCGATTGTCGATGGCTTGAAAGCTCTGAGCGGCAAAGAAGCCTTCGGCAGCGTGAAGAAAAAAGCTGCGATGGACAAGCTCTTGGAGAAATTGGCGACTTTGAAGTTTGCCGATGTGGACTCCTCCTCGGGTGAGCACGAATTGCTCGCAACCTTGTTGGACTTAGTCGGTGCAGATCGTGAAGACGTTCTCAAAGCTCTCGGCCTGACGGACGAGAAAAAAGAGAAGAAGGACGACGAGAAGCCGACTGAAGTTGACAACACGACGGCTCCGGTTTCTGAGCGCGTCCCTGGCGAAGTCACGGACGAAGAGCTTCAGCGCCAAGCGCAGATTGAGTGCGACAAACGCAAAGCGGAACTCGCGGCTGCTGAGCAAAAAGCTGCTGACGATGCAGAGCGTGCGTTCAACGAATTGCGCAACTTCATGGAAGCGCAAGCTCGCAACAACAACAAGAAAGAAGATCGCGCTCCAGTCACGAACAACAGCTTGTTTGACCAATTAGCCCGCCGCTTCGGTGGTGGTGATGAAGCTACGCCTCCGGTGCAGCCTCCTCAGACTCCTCCTGCGACGCCCCCTGCGACGGCGCAGCAGCAGCCTGACCAGAACAGCGCATTGGACGAGCCGGTGCCAAACTTGCCTCAGCAAGGCGGAAGCAATCTGCCGCTGGCGCAGACAGCTCCTTCTCGGCCGATCCCGGTCGCGCAGATGGCTAAACCGACGGTTAAAGACCGCGGCGAAGCAGAAGGCCAAGCGTTGGCTCAAGAAGTTACGAACTCGAAGAACTTAGGTGCTAGCCAGCTTCCGATGGTGTTCAACGCCAACGGTCAGTTGATGATGGCTCCTTACTTAGCCGGTCAGCAATTGCAACTCGCGATGAACGACGTTGACCAGCAGAAAGCAGCTCTCTCGGGTGCGGAAGATGCTCTGCGCGGTAAAATCGCTGAGCTGAAAAAGAAAGCCACTGAGCTTGGAGATACTCCTCCTGGCGCAGACGATGAAGCAGAACGCTTGAACGGTCTCCTGGCGAAGGCAGAAAGCAATGCTCGCACGGTGCCGAACCTGCAGAACCAGCTCCAAGCTGTGAAAAAAGCAGCGGACGAAGGTGACCGCAGCGCTCAAGACCAAGCGATGCAGTTGTCGCAGCAGATTGCGACGCTGAACGGCGCGGTCCAAGATGCCCAAGACGCAGTTGCCCTGCACAAGAGCAACACGGCGAGCATCCAACGCTCTGGCAGCAAGCTCGCTGAAGGGTTGCAAGCTGACATCTCGGCTCTGACGAAACAGTTGAACGATGTTACCGAAGCTAACAAAGCTCTCGATAACCGCGCTAAACAGATTCAGATGATGGGCAGCCAAGTGGCTTCGCAGCAAGCTCCGAACAACGCGCTGGCCGGTACTAACGTCCAGCAGCGTCTCCAAGGTGCGCAGATTGTTCCGCGCAACACCCTTGGTCCTGCAGGTGCTTACAACCAAGATGCTGGCCCTCGCAGCGCGATCGGCAATCGCCAGACTCTGTAATCTAGTTCTTACCAATCCAATGACTTCAGGAACCGCCCGGGCTTAGCCCGGGCGGGACATGAAAAAAGTGGCAGAGGGAGAACAGAAGTTCGGTTCTTGCTCTAGCGGATAGTGGGTTTCCACCGTAGCGGAATGCGGAAGCGGTAGTTTAGTTCGCGTGGAAATAGTGCTTCCTCTGCCAATCCTTCGATCCAGAACAGATTAACCGAGTAGAAACTTCAGAGAGTAACCACCTTCGGTTCCCCCCAATTCCTCTAACCTTAGAGAATCAGCAGAAACAGATGTAAACGGCCGAGGGTACCCATGCCGAGGAGCGGTGTAGGTTTCGCCCGTGAGGGTCGCGGTGAGCTTCTTTCCATCAAACTGGCTGAAGACGATTCGGTAAGGCAGAAAACCCTTCTTAGAATGGAGTGCGGCGCAGGCGTTGAGCCAGGCGTGGAGCAGGGGCTGGAGGCCAGTGGCTTCGAGTGCCACGGTCTCCTTGGACTCCTCTTTGACGAGGTCCAGTGCAATGCGCCAATCGCTTAGGGCGAGTGCGGCATCGATGAAGATCCTTTGTAGGGAAGGGGCTTGGAGTTCGATACCTGTTTGTTGCCCCTGTGAGAAGGTGTCGTAGGTGACCCTGCGTTCCGGCATGCAGAAATTATAACACCTGCTTTATGGCTTCAGAACTTCCACGAGTTTGGGGTCCAAGATAAAGAGCACGACGTCCATGGAATCGCCTTCCGAGGGTTCGTACACAACGGGCTGCCGCTTAGTCACTCGGTAGTACCCGTAGATTCCATGCTTAGAGATACGGTTCCAATGGAAGGCGTCATAGGGGAAGAAACCCAAGTCCAAAGCTCCATCAAACTTTTCATCTAAAACTCCAAAACTTTGGAGCAGGCGAGAGGAGTAAGTCGCTCCATGGAAATAATGCACCGGGAGAATCCGATCCCGCACTTTAATGGCAGTAATCGAGGCGACATCCTCGGGGATATCGATTTTGAAACGCAGCATAACCCCTGGTGTACCGAATTCCGATTGGAAGGCAGTGGGAGTTGCGGAGGGTGGGAGGACATAAATATGATCTACGGTGCCCTCATCGCGTAAGGCTCGCTGGCAAGGGGTTGTGACGACCGTTCCGGCATCTGCAGGGCCGATGCTTTCCACGGAACGCCGGTTTTCTATTCTCTTTAGGTGCGCAGGGCTGCTGGCATTCGCGGCGGGACTTAAAACCAAAATACTGATCAGTACTTGAAAAAACAAACCCCACCCCATCCCTTAAAAGTCCGGATATGCGATGAGACTGGCAGTGTCAAAAAGAAAAAGCCGCTAGCCCCATGGGGTGAGCTAGCGGCTGATTCGTGCGTACCAGGAAGGGCTTTATTCTTCGCTGGTGTTCACTCTTTTATTGATTCCCCCGAGCATTCCGCCGGCAGCCGCTGCTGCGATCTTGCGTTTATCGAGGTTATACTTTTCGACCTTGTTGATAAGGCCCGCGCGGCTGATGCCGAGCTCCTTGGCTAGGCGGGATTTATTCCAGCCCGTGCGTTTCAAGCCTTCGCGGATCATTTCTCTTTCGAGTTCCTCGAGGGCATCACGCAGCTTGCCTTGGATACGAACGCCTTGGACTTTGGTGCGCTCACCGAAGTCACGGATACGGCCGGATAGCATGTCGACAGTGATTTTGCTCTCACCACCGGCTAGCACCGTCACCCGCTCCATCTCGTTTTCGAGTTCGCGGATGTTACCAGGCCATGGATAGTCGAAGATTTTCTCCAAGGCACGCTTGGTGAGGATCTTCGGCTTGATTTGTTTTTCCGCAGCGCTTCTCGCCAGGAAGTGTTCGCAGAGAAGCGGGATGTCTTCCTTGCGCTCGCGCAGAGGCGGCACCGTGATGTTGATCACGTTGATGCGGTAGTACAAGTCTTCTCGGAACGTGCCCTTTTCAACCATGTCTTTAAGGTCACGGTTCGTTGCCGCCAGGATGCGGACATCCACTTTGCGGGGCTCTGTCGCACCCACAGGAATGAAAGTCCCTTCCTGAATCACGCGCAGCAGTTTTACCTGCATGCTGGGCGACGTGTCCCCGATTTCATCGAGGAAGAACGTTCCGCCGTCAGCCATTTCGAACAACCCCTTTTTGTCCTTGATCGCGCCCGTGAAAGAACCTTTCACGTGACCGAACAATTCGGAGTCGAGCAAGTTGTCGTTGAACGCAGAGCAGTTCTGCGTGACGAATGCCTTGTCTTTCCGAGGCGAGTTGTAGTGGATGGCTTTCGCGATAAGCTCTTTACCAGTCCCGTTTTCCCCTTGAATCAGGACCGTGCTTTCGCTGTTTTTGATCTTATCCAGCAAGGCGTAAACGTCTTGCATGGGTTTCGCTTTGCCGATCATGCTGTCGTACTTGTACCGGGTGCCGAGTTCTTTGTTGAGTTCCGTGATGCGGTCTTCGCGGAGCGAGATCTCTTTGTGGAGCGTGCTGATTTCCTGAGAAACCAAGTCGCTCAACTCAGAGAAGTATGGGAGTTGCTCGTTCTCAAGAGCTTTGATTTTGTGCACGGCTTGGTCGATTTCGGCGTTCGGTAAGTTGTAGTGCGCCAGTGCTTTGCCTAGCTCTTTTTTCTGCGCTTCGCCGCTGCCTTCTTTCAGGTAGCCGATGCAAATAACCGCGCCCATGAACTCATTGTCGATGACAATGGGGAACGCGCTAGCCAAGAAGTTTGGCAAGAACTCACGGCGCAGGTCTTTTTCCTGCGTCTTTTTGAGCTCCGCCGTCGACTGGCTCACGAACTCCGCAAGTGCTTCGAACCCTTCCCCCCGTTGCAGCATCAAGCGCAACACGCTGTTCGAAAGCTCTTGCTTAGAGCCCTTTTCAAAGATTTTTAAGTTTCCGCGGTCGTCCGCGAAAAAGACATCGATCGCAAACCACTTGGAAATAACTTCCTTCAGCTTGCGAATGACATGAATATGCTCGAACTCATCCCAATTAATCATCTGGCTACCCTCCAACCCTGATTACAGACGGAAAACTTCAGCCGAGGAGCCGGGAACGTACAGCGCGCGGGAGCGATTCGGCTTATTAGTGCGGATGTATGAAACGAAGACGTCTAACTTTTATAAAGTGTATCGATTGTGACACGCAGTGTCAATGTGACGGCGACTAAAAAGCTGTCAGTTTCCTGTGAAGTTTTTCACACAATTTCAAATCCGCTGGGATTTCACGTCGGTATAAGCAGCGATTTGCCTAGTTTCTGTGCGCAAAAACTCTGGTGTGTGGGGCGCTGGCAGATACTTCGGCTAAAAAGTTTCCGTCGTATCGCTAATCACCGCAGAGGAGTGGTGCCTAGAATTTCGGCGAGGTAGCGGCCTGTGTGAGGGCGCCCTTGCTCGGCGAGTTCCTTCGGAGTGCCTGCCGCAACAACTGTTCCTCCGCCTTCGCCGCCATCGGGCCCGAGATCGATGATGTATTGAGACGCGCAGATCATCTGCACGTTGTGTTCAATCACCAGCACCGAATGCCCATTAGCGACCAAGCGCCGGAGCACGGAAATCAAGCGGCGGATCTCGCTGAAGTGCAAACCCGTCGTCGGTTCATCGAGGATAAAGAGCGTCGGCAAGCGCTTCACGGTGGCGCCCGCGAGCTCGCGTGCGATCTTCAAGCGCTGGGCCTCGCCGCCTGAAAGCGTGAACCCTGGCTGCCCCAATTGGAGATAGCCCAAGCCCACCTCTTGTAGCAGCGCGAGCTTCGATCGCAGCACGCTATTGTCATTGAAGAAGTCATAAGCCACGTCGACGGTCATTTTCAGGATGTCATCGATGTTCTTGCCGCGGTACTTCACGGCAAGCACGGAAGGCTTGAAGCGCTTCTCATCGCAAGCTTGGCAAGGGACGAAGATGTCTTCTAGGAAGACCATGTCCACTTTCACGCGGCCTTCGCCCTCGCAGGTGTCGCAGCGACCACCGGCCACGTTGAATGAGAAATGCCCGGCACCCAGTTTGCGCGCAATCGCTTCTCGCGTTTTGGCAAAAAGCGAGCGGACCTCGTCATAACCCTTGATGAAGGTGATGGGGTTGGAACGCGAAGACTTTCCAATCGCGCTTTGATCGACCAGCTCCACGGAGCTCAGGAACTCAAACCCACTAATGGAGGCAAACTTTGCAATTTTCTCACTGCGGCCTTGGAAGATCTTCACCATGGCCTGGTAGAGCGTATCGACGATGAGCGTGCTTTTGCCCGAGCCTGAAACGCCCGTAATGGAAACCAAGGACTTCAGCGGGATTCGGACATCCACCTTTTTGAGGTTGTTTCCCTCGGCACCACGGACCTCGAGCCACTGACTGGGGGTGTGGCGGGGGGCCGTTTGCATGGCCTCCAAACAGTCCTTGCGCCATTCAGAAACAGCTTTGGCGGTCTGTGAGCCGCTGGCTAGGAAAGCCTGGCGGTCCCCGGCGAACATCACTTCGCCCCCGCGCGAACCCGAACCAGGCCCCATGTCGACGATGTGGTGCCCCCACTCAATGACTTCCGGGTCGTGCTCTACGATGAGTAACGAGTTGCCCAGATCGAGCAGGTGCTTAAGCACTTTCAAAAGCTGTTGGGTGTCTTTCGGGTGTAGCCCGATGCTCGGTTCATCGAGCACATAGAGCGTGTCCGTCAGGCCCTGGCTCAGTTGGGTGGAGAGCAGGATCCGTTGGTATTCGCCGCCCGAGAGCGAACGCGTAAGGCGCGCGAGCGTGAGGTAGCCCAAGCCCACCGTCACGAGCGTCGAAAGCCGCCGATCGAGCTGCGAAAGCACGTCTACAGCAATCTTCTTCTCACGCGCGGTGAGGGTCAGCTTAGAGAAAAAGCGATGGATTTCTTCGATGCTTAGTTCGGTGATCTCGGCAATATTGCGGCCGCCCACTTTCACCCGCAGCCCGGAAGCATTCAGGCGGCTGCCCTGGCAATCCCGGCACAGGAACGGCGAAGTGTAGCGGCTGACGAAGACGCGGATACGCATCTTATACTTCTCGCGGTCGAGCATTTCGAAAACGCCGCGGATGCCTTTGAAGCTCTTATCGCCGTCGAAGACTTTCTTACGTTGATCGGCCGGTAGCTGTTGGTAGGGCAGGTCGGCATCGATGCGCGCCTTTTTGCAAAATTCCAAAAGCTTTTTCTGCCACTGCTTGAGCGAAGGCTTCGTGAAGGGATCCACAGCGCCCTGAGCGATGCTCAGGCTCGCATTGGGGATCACCAGATCGGGGTCGACTTCTAGAGTATTACCGAAGCCTTTGCAGGTCTGGCACGCGCCGAGCGGGCTATTGAACGAAAATGAAATCGCCGTCTTCGGCGGAGTGATCTTGCGGCACTGCGGGCAGCGCGTTTGCGTGGTGAAATCACCTGCAGGTTCAAAAGTGCGCTCGGCTTTTTCCGCAAAAGCCGTGGCAACCCCGCTGCCGAGTTCCATTGAGGTGCGCAGGGCTTCCGCAAGCCGGGTGCGGGATTCCGCGGAGAGTTTGCTGTCCGGAATTTTCACGCGGTCGATGATGATATCGACCGATTTACCCTTGAGGGCTGCTTGGTCTTCGAGCGAAACGAGTTTGCCGTCTTGGATGGCGCGGGAATATCCAGAGCGCAGGTACTCGCCCAGAATATCGGCAATGGTGTCTTTCTTGCCCACGAGTTTGCGCGAGAAGGTGAAGACTAGCGTTTGCCCCGCATGGCTATCAAAAATGCGTTCGCAGAGCTGGTCGTAAGAAAACCGCTCCATCGGCACATCGCATTCGGCGCAGTATTCCTGGCCGACTTTTTCAAAGAGAAGGCGCAGGTGGTCGTAAATCTCGGTTGTGGTGCCGACTGTCGCGCGCGAGTTACGCACTGGGTTGATCTGCTCAATGGCGATCGTCGGCGGAATGTTTTGGATCTTATCGACAATAGGCGCGCGGAATTTTTCAAGAAACTGGCGGGCGTACGTCGAGAGCGACTGCATGTAACGGCGTTGGCCTTCCGCGTAGACCGTCTCAAAGGCGAGCGAGGATTTGCCCGAACCACTCGGTCCCGTGACGATGACGACGGTGCCTAGCGGCAGGTCTAGCGAGACATTCTTCAGATTGTTTTGGCGAACGCCGTGGAGCAGCAGGTGCTGCATGCTTATAGCTCCTTAGGGAAAAAAGGGCCTATCTCAACCCTCCAGTTCTAACTTCTGGCGTGGTATTCTTCAAGCTATGTCCCGAACACTCAAAAGCTTTTTCGTCTACGGCTCGGGCGCCGCATTATTGCTCGCAGGCTGGCTGATTTTCGATTTCTTCATCTGGGTTCCCGACTTTACCAAGCTCAGGGAATCAGTCTCCGTCGAAATCAAACTCGCCAATGGCGACAAATCGGTTCGGCAAATCGGCCCGATGGCTCCTGGCTGGGTACCGCTTTCCTCGATGGCCGAATCCGTTCCGCGCGCGGTGGTCGCTTCCGAAGACGCGTCTTTTTACAGCCATAAGGGCATCGATGTTTTCGAAATGCAGGAAGCCTTCAAGAAAGACCTCAAAGAAGGGCGTTTCGCTCGGGGCGCTAGCACGCTGACTCAGCAAGTGCTGAAGAACGTGTACCTCACGAACTACCCGCGCATTTGGCGCAAAGTGAAGGAAATCGCTTGGGCTTCCAAGCTCGAAGCCGCGCTCTCAAAGCAACAGATTCTCGCGTTTTACTTGAACATGGCCGAGTGGGGCCCGGGCATCTATGGCATCGGCGAAGCGTCTCGTCTGTATTTCAATGTTGCCCCCTCAGCGCTCACGCCGCGCGAAGCTGCTTTCCTCACGATGCTTTTGCCTTCACCACGGCGGTACCACGCGTATTTCAAAAAGCGCGCGCTCACCCAATGGGCCGCTAACCGTGTGAACCGCATTCTGACGGTGATGAGCAAGATGGGCCAATTAAGCCCAGAAGCCTACCAAGCGGCTTTGGCAGAACCTCTCTGGGGTGCGGCCGTGGTGTCTGACAATGCGCCAGGAGCGCCGGTCGATCCAGGTTGGGATG